>NZ_JBWKOF010000013.1:105302-192126 GCF_059415945.1 Pseudomonas sp. GW821-FHT09H03
GTAAGCCCCTAATCACAGGAAGCCCTTTAACCACAGAAAGCCCCTAATCACAGGAAGCCCTTTAACCACAGGAAGCCCCTGATCACAGGAAGCCCTTTAACCACAGAAAGCCCCTAATCACAGGAGGCCCCTTAACCACAGGAAGCCCCATAATCACAGGAACCCCCCTCACCACAGGCAAGCCCCCACAAAGGATTCGGGTTACTTCCAGAGGTGGATCGGCCAGCCGGCTTTTTCGGCGTGTTCCAGCAACACCGGGTCCGGATTGACCACGTGCGGGAAATCCACCTTCATCAGCAACGGCAAGTCATTGCGCGAATCAGAATAGAAACTCGCACCTTCGAGGTTTTCCTCTTGCGCATCCAGCCACTCCAGCAAGCGGGTGATCTTGCCTTCGCGGTAGGTCAGGGTGCCGACGGTGTGGCCGTTGTAAACCCCGTGCTCGACTCCCAGCTCGATGGCCAGTATCTCGTCGATGCCCAGGCGCTCGGCAATCGGCCCGACCAGGTGCGTGCCCGACGCCGAGATCACCAGGATCCGGTCGCCGGCCTTGCGGTGGGCGGCGATGGTCTTGGTCGCATCACTGAAAATGATCGGCTCGATGTAGTCCTCCACCCAGGGCCCGACCAGATGTTCGACCTCCTGTGGCGTGCGACCGATCATCGGCTCCAGGCTGAAGTCCATGTACTCTTCCATGCGCAACTTGCCGTGGCTGTAAGCGTCCATCAGCTCGTTGTTCTTGCGCATGAACGACTCGGGATCGACCCATCCCAGCCGGCCCATCTGCTCGCTCCAGAGGGTGGCGCAGTCGCCGTGGATCAGGGTTTCATCCAGATCAAAAATTGCCAGGGCCATCAGTGCGGTTCTCTCTTCAACATCAGCAAAGTCATCAGGCTACCTCACACAGGGCCGTCGGATCGATCGAAAGCGCCAGGCGCTGACCATCGGGGTGCAGGTCGGACGCCGAGCGGTTCAGCACGTCCACCACCAGCTCAACACCCCGGGCCTCGATCCGGTAGCGGATCACGTTGCCCAGCAGCGTATGGCTACGCACTTGCGCATCAAGTTCGCCGTTCAGACTGAGTTCGATGGCCTCCGGGCGAATGGCAATGCGATGGCTGATCGGGCGCTGCAACAGCTTCGAAGCGCTCTCGGCTTCCAGCAGGTTGTAATTGCCGATGAAACCGGCGGCAAAAACATCGACTGGTGCGGTGTAGAGGGTTTCGGCGTCGCCGCTTTGTACGATCTTTCCCTGATTCATCAGGAAAATCCGGTCAGACATGGTCAGGGCTTCTTCCTGATCGTGTGTGACGAAGATCGTGGTCAAGCCCAACTCGCGCTGGATCTGCCGGATCTGTTCGCGCAAGTGCTTGCGAATCCGTGCGTCCAGGGCCGACAGGGGTTCATCCAGCAACAACAGGCGTGGCCGGGTGACGAGGGAGCGGGCGAGTGCCACACGCTGGCATTGGCCGCCGGACAGTTGATGCGGGTAACGCGCGGCGAAATCCTGCAGCTCCACCAGCTTCAGCACTTCGGCGACGCGCTTGTGGCTGTCGTCGGCGTTGACCTTTTGCATGCGCAAGCCGAAGGCGACGTTCTGTTCCACCGTCATGTTGGGGAACAGCGCATAACTCTGGAACACCATGCCGATTCCACGCTTCTGCGGACTCAATGGCACGATATCCACACCATCGAGCAGGATCTTGCCGCCATCCACCGAGGTCAGGCCGGCAATGCAGCGCAGCAGGGTCGATTTGCCGCAACCGGACGGGCCGAGCAGGGTGACGAATTCACCCTTGTTTATTTCGCAGTTGATGTCGCTGAACACCGTGGTGCCGGCGTAATTCTTTTGCAGATGTTGGACGCTGACATAGCTCATTCGCTTTTGTCCTTGTTCAAGATATTGGCCGCCCAGGTCAGAACCAGCACGAAGAAGAAGTAGGAAATCACCAGCGCACTGGTGAAGTGGCCGCTGCTGTTACGCATGTTGTTGAGGTAGACCTGCAGGGTTTCGTAGCGGGTGCCGACGAGGATGTTGGCGAAGACGAATTCACCGAACAGGAACGAGAACGACAGCAGCAGGGCCACCAGCAGGCCCTTGCGCAGGTTCGGCAACACCACCAGGAACGCGGCTTGCCAGGTACTGGCGCCGAGTAATTGAGCGGCGTCCATCAGGTCGCGCAGGTTGATCGCTTGCAGGTTATTGGTGATCGCCCGGTACATGAATGGCAACGCCACGGTGAAGTAGCAACCGATCAGGATCCACGGCGTGCCGACCATGGCGAGCGGTCCCGAACCATAGAGCTGCAACAGCCCCACGGACGACACCACTGGCGGCACGGCAAAGGGCAGCAGGATCAGGATGTTCATCAGCGCATCGAGCTTGGGGAAGTGGTAGTGCACCACGAATAACAGCGGCAGGATCAGCACCACCGACAGGATCAGCGAACCGACGCAGACCAGCAGCGATTGCCCGAAAGCATCCAGAAAACGCGGGTCGCTCCACAGCTGGATGTACCACTTGAGGGTGAATCCGCTGGGCAGAATGGTTGCCGACCAACTGCTGGCGATCGAGTACACCAGCGTGCCGAGCAACGGCAGCAGCAATATGGCAAACAGCAGGTACACCACAACCCGGTGATAGACACCGGCGGGCCCCAGTTCAGCGCGAGACATGGTAACTCCTCTTCAACAGCAACTGATGCACGATGGTCACCAGGGTCATCAATGCCACCAGCACCACGGCCAAGGCACTGGCCAGGTTAGGGTCCAGGGAAATGTCCCCCGACACCATCGCTGCGATTCGGATCGGCAGTACGTTGAAATTGCCGGTGGTCAGGGCATACACCGTGGCGTAGGCGCCGAGTGCGTTGGCCAGCAGGATCACGAAGGTCCCGAGCAGCGCCGGGGTCAGCACCGGCAAACCGATGTGCCGCCAGTATTGCCAGCCGCTTGCGCCGAGCAGCGCGGCGGACTCGCGCCAGTCTTCGCGCAAGGCGTCGAAGGCGGGGTAGAGCAGCAGCACGCCGAGGGGGATCTGGAAGTAGGTGTAGAGAATGATCAGCCCGGTCTTCGAGTACAGGTTGAAATCCTGAATGATCCCGGCCTGTTTGAGCATGATGGTGAAGCTGCCGTTGAAGCCGAGCAGGATGATGAACGCGAAGGCCAGGGGCACGCCGGCGAAGTTGCTGGTCATGTTGGCGAAGGCGTTGACGAAATTGCGCAGCTTCGAGTCGACCTGGCGCAGAGAATAGGCACCGAGCACCGCGATCAGGATGCCGAATACGCTGGACCAGAAACTGATCTCAAGGCTGTACTGGATCGCCTGCAGGTAGAACTTCGAACTGAAGATTTTTTTGAAGTTGGCCAGGCCCCAGCCGAACTCTTCCGATTGCAGGCTGTTGATCATGACCCAGGTCAGCGGGGCGATTTCGAAGACAATGAAGAACAGCGCAAATGGCACCAGGCACAAGGCCGCGAGCCATTTGCCGCGAGTCATGGAATTCACTTCAGAAGCTCCCGGCACACCGGTTTGTCGTGAGGCACGCCCAGCAGTTCGCAGACCGTGCCGCAGATGTCAGTTTGTGCGGGCGCGGCGCCCGAATCGAAGCTGAATGCGTCGCCGAGGACGAACAGCGGCACTTCGCGTTCCTCCTTGAGCAGCCCGTTGTGGGAGCGGTCGTTGTTCATGCCGTGGTCGGCGGTCACCAGCACCTGATAACCGGCGTCGAGCCAGCCTTGCAGGTAGTCGGCCAGGATGATGTCGGCCGTGCGCGCGCTGTTGCGGTATTGCGGGGTGTCGAGGCCATGCTTGTGCCCGGCATCGTCGATGTTCATCGGGTGGATCAGCAGAAAGTCCGGTGCGTGGCGCAGGCGCAGGTTTTCGGCGTCGGCGAACAGGTGCGAATCCGGGTAATGATCGCTCCAGTAGAAATGGCCGTGCTGGATCGGCAATTGCGGGTTGTCGGTGTGACGATCCCGGGCGGGTACGAATGGCGATTGGTTGTACAGCTCGCTGACCCAGTGGTAGGCCGCCGCCGCAGTCTTCAACCCGGCATCCGTGGCGTAATGGTAAATGCTGCGCTGGTTGGACAGGCGCGAGACGTTGTTGTGGACGATGCCGCTGTCGATCGGAGGGACACCGGTGAGGATGCATTCGTAAAGAGGGCGGGACAGGGCCGGCAACGCACACTCCAGCTTGTAGAGTGCCGCGCGTCCTGCGCCGACGTAAGCCTGCAGGTGCCCCATGGCGTGGCGGGCGACCTCGTAGTTGAGGCCGTCGAGCACGACCAGGATGACGTTGTGTTTCATGGGGCGGACCTCCGCGAGCAGATATTTCAAATACGCAGCCACTCCCCTGTGGGAGCGGGCTTGCTCGCGAAGGTGTGTGTCAGTCAACACAAGTGTTGAATCTCAGTCCGCCTTCGCGAGCAAGCCCGCTCCCACATTGGTTCTCCATAGGATCACCAAGGTGGGGGTCTACCGGGTTATTGCATATTGATAATGACTTCTTCCTGCCACTTCTGAGGCAGTGCCTTGGAGGTCTTTTCCCACGCGTCCGCGTCCTTGATCGGCGTCACGTTTTTGTACTGCTCGTTTGGCAGCAGCTTGGACTTCACCTCGTCCGGCAGTTTGATGTGCTCGGCACGGATTGGACGGGCGTTGCCTTTGGCCAGGTTGATCTGGCCGGCGTCGCTGAAGATGTATTCGCGGGTCAGCTTGGCGGCGTTCGGGTTTTTCGCGTACTTGTTGATGATGGTGGTGTAACCGGAAATCACCGAGCCGTCAGACGGGATCAGCACCACGTAGTCATCCGGGTTGGCCATCTTGGCCTTGTAGCTCAAACCGTTGAAGTCCCAGACCACGCCGACTTCGATTTCACCTTTTTCCATGGTGGCAATCGTCGGGTTGGCCATCGACAGGCGGCCTTGCTTGGCAATGTCGGCGAACAACAGCAGGGCAGGCTGCAGGTTTTTCTCGTCGCCACCGTTGGCCAGTGCCGCTGCCAGTACACCATTGGCAGCTTGGGCGGCAGTGCTCACGTCGCCGATGGAGACCTTGTATTTGCCGGTCTTGAGGTCGGCCCATTTGGTCGGTGCTTCGGAGCCATGCAGCAGCTTCTTGTTGATGATGAACGCGATGGAACCGGTGTAGGCCAGTGCCCAGTTGCCGTCCTTGTCCTTGGCCCACTCCGGTACCTGATCCCAGGTCGAAGGTTTGTAAGGCTGGACCACCCCTTGCTTGACCGCGATCGGGCCGAACGCGGCGCCGACGTCGCCGATGTCGGCGCTGGCGTTGTCTTTTTCCGCGGCGAACTTGGCGATCTCCTGGGCTGAGCTCATGTCGGTGTCGATGTGCTTGAGGCCGTATTTGTCGCTCAGGTCTTTCCAGGTACCGGCCCAGTTGGCCCAGTCATTGGGCATGCCGACGCTGTTGACGGCGCCTTCCGCTTTCGCAGCGGCTTCCAGGGTTTTCAGATCATCGGCCGCCATGGCGGCGGTGCACATTGCAATGGTCGAGCCTAACAGTGATGCCAGGAGAAACTGTTTCATTCCAAAGCTCCTTGGTTCGTGATCAACGCTGCGATTGCGGTTATGTTGGTCTAGGTCAGCAATACCCGAGCCAATTTAAGGATGCTGGATGACACTTTGATGTCGCTCGTCGCCCTGCAAGGCTTTTCGCTGCTCGATATTACTGGGGGCCTGCTAAGCGTAGACCATGGCCAAAGCCCCGCCGGCAGCTGACTTGGCCGACGTATTGCACGGTCGAGCGCGACCGCTGGGCGGCTTTGTCATCTATCGGTCATCTGGAGTGCCTACGCTGACACACCACTGAAAGGGAGCCCGTTTACCGTGCGCTTCTGCCCCGAAACAAAGCTGGTCTAGTCCAGATAGGTAACCTTGATGCGCGATGAGGCAACCAAGGCGGTGACAGCCATTGGCCAGGTTCTCCAGGAACAGCTCGACCACGGACTGCTGGCCCCGGGCAGCAAGTTGCCGGCCGAGCGCAAGCTCAGTGAGTTGTTCGGCACTACGCGCATCACTGTGCGTGAGGCGTTGTTGCAGTTGGAGTCTCAAGGCCAGATTTATCGCGAGGAACGCCGGGGCTGGTTCGTATCGCCACCGCGCCTGGCTTACAACCTGATGCAGCGCAGCCATTTTCACGCGATGGTCAGCGCCCAAGGGCGGGAGCCTTCCACCGAAATGATTTCGGCGCGCTTGCAGCCGGCATCGGCGGCGGTCTGTGCCTGGCTGCAATTGCCGGCACTGTCGAGGGTGATCCAGATTTGCCGTGCGCGGCGGATCGACAGGCGGCTTGTGCTGTACGTGGAACACTATCTGAATCCGCAATACTTTCCGGGGATTCTCGAGTTCGACTTGAATCAGTCGATCACCGAGTTATATGCGCGGCATTACGATTTGCACTATGGCCGGGTGCGTTTCGAGATAGTGCCGACGGCATTGTCGATGGATGCGGCGGCGGCGTTACGGGTGTCGGTCGGAAGTCCGGGGTTGCGGATTGCGCGGGTCAATTATGATCAGCATGAGCGGTTGATCGATTGTGATCTGGAGTTTTGGCGGCATGATGCGATTCATGTTGGGGTTGATGTAGTGTAAGTTAGGTTTTACCGGTCTCCGAGTGGCTGTTTATATATTTGTTTTTTGAAATAATCAGTAAGTACTTTCAGGTATTTTGTTGAGTTAAGTTTGTTTAGGCTGACTGCAAGTCAATGGTTGGCTTTTAATAACTTTATTCGCGGGTATTTTTATGTCTGATTATGCAGAACAATCTCAGCCGGATTTCAAAGGCGTTTTTAAATCGTTCGGCCATTCGGTTGCTGTGATTAACAAGAGCAGGGTTGGCGCTCTGCGTCGAAATGTTGAGCCGACTGTTTTTCATTTCCGAAACTTTATAAATCAATTTGTGATTACGGTGGGTAACAGTGAGCGTGAAGAATTTGTCGGAATAAATCGCGAAGGGTATCTTTGCATTAGTACTGAAGTGACGCTGTTCACTCTCGTTGATCTCGATGGGCGGCCGCTATCGAAGGATCAATCTGCAGGTGAAAAAGTTGTGCACTTGGTCGCTGCCGGTAATTCGCCGGTCATATTGTATGATGGCGCTGACGGATTTGATGATCTTGACAATATTTATAACTTCCTGATCGCCGGGCGAAAGCTCAGAGAACAATCAGAAGAGAAGGGCGTGTTTTATATTGTTCCAACGGGAGAGGGAACGTGGGAGGATCACCCGGCTGACGAGCCATATACAGCCAAACCAACTCCCCTTGTGTTATCTATCCTCTAATTTGGTGTTTTCCTGATCGTAGTGCGGTTGATCGGGAACCAGCGGTTAGTGAAGAAAGCAGCGCGAATATTCGCGCTGCTTTTCGTTTGAAGTTACTTATTCATCTGGTTATCTGTTGCCACCATTTGAATGCTCATCCTCGGCGTCGCCAGATCCAGTCCGGCCTCATCCAGATGGCGTTTGAGCGACAGGTTGAACGCACGAGACACTTCCCACTGCTTGATCGGCGCGGTCTTGAACCGGGCGCGCAGGATCGCGTTGCCGGCCTCGAAACTTTCCACCCCCTGAATTTCCAGTGGCGACCAGATATTGCGGCGTTGCAGGGGATCGGTGCGCATTTTCTGGCCGACGTCGCGCATCAGTTTGATCGCGTTGTCGATGTCCATATTGGCCGGCACCGCCACCCGGAAGATCGCGTAGCCGAATTCACGGGAGTAGTTCTTGATGCTTTTGATCTCGCTGAACGGGATGGTGTGGACGATGCCGTCGATGTCCCGCAGGCGCACGGTGCGGATGGTCAGGCCTTCGACGGTGCCGAGGTGGCCGCCGACGTCGACATAATCGTCGATGGCCAGGGAATCTTCGATGATGATGAACAGCCCGGTGATCAGGTCGGCCACCAGCGACTGCGCGCCAAAACCGATGGCCAGGCCGATGACGCCGGCACCGGCCAGCAGCGGCGTGACGTTCATGCCCATGTTCGCCAGGGCGACGATCAGCGCAATGATGAAAATCGCCACGAACAGTACGTTGCGGATCAGCGGCATCATGGTCTGTGCGCGGGCGTTGGCCAGGCCTTTGCGCGAGCGGGTGAGGGCAATGTGCACCGCTGTGTCGCTGAGGATCCAGATCAGCCAGGCAAACAGCAGCGTGCCGGCAAGGCTGAGCAGCTTGACGCTGACCTCATGGCCATCGCCCTCAGTGAAGCGGATCAGCGACAGGCCCCAGACCCGCAGGCCCAGTTCGATGAAGGCCAGCCATACCAGCAGATGGGCGATGGTGTAGAAGAAGTTTTTCAAGCGCTCCGAATACAAGGCATGGCGCTTGACCCCGCGTTGTGGCTTGAGGGCGTGGCGGCGGACCAGTCCATTGATGACCATGCACAGCACTAGCAGCACCGTGCAGATCAATGACTGGCGCAGTGCGGTGCTGGTATCGCCGGCCGAGATGAAGGTGGCGAACAGCGAAACGGCTACCAGCACAAGGGCAGGCACGTACCAGTAGGTGCCGAGGATCTCGATGGTGTCGCTCAATGCCCGGCGGGTCAGGCGCCGGGACAGTGGCTGATTGCGGATCAGGTGGGCAATCGGGCGGCGGAAACGCAAGATGAACAGCCCCGTGGACAAGGCTGCCAGGACGTTGGCGGCGGTTGCAGCGGTGTGGGCCAGATGAACGCCGAGGCTGTTGACCAGTCGCGGATCGTTCAGGGCCTCGCCGAATGCGGCGAAGCTACCGATCAGCCACAACGGGCGAAAGGCCTGATGGCGCAGGATGTACAGCGCGCGATGGCGGTGCGGGCCGTCGAGCAGGGAGAAGGCGATCACGCAGATGGCCGAGAAGCAGGTGCCGACGACCAGCGCATAGGCCAACACCATCGCCAGGCTCTTGCCCAGGGATGAGGGCAAGGCGTAGCTCATGTAGACCGTGATGACCAGGGCAACCAGCCATGGCCCGAGTTTACGCAAGGCGAAGCGCAGCATGTCCACTGCCCTGGGGTGCTGCGGCAGTTCTTCGGTCAGGCCGAAGCGCATGCGCACTCGATGGCTGATCCAGATCAGCGCGGCGGCCAGCAGGCTCCAGACCATCAGGATCATGGCGAAGGCAAAGATCATCGGCAGCCATTCATTGGCTGGCAGTGCCAGCGCGGCCAACTCTTGTGCGGCCAGGTCAAACTCGTTGGACCAGCGGGTGAGTGGGCTGTCAGCGCCGGAAAACTTCTGTTCCAGATTGGTCAGGGTTCCGCCAATCAGGCTCAGCACGCCCTCTTCGGCAGGCGGTTGGGCTTTGTTGGTGACGTCGCGCAGCTGCTTCAGGTCCGCCAGCAGTTTGCTGCGTTGCTGGTCGTTCTCCAGCGACTTGATGACTTCATCCAGGGATTGTCCCAGGGGTTCCTGCGCTTCGGGCTGGGTCTTGGCCTGGCCGCCGAGCAGGCCCGGCAGGCCGACCGCCTGTGCAGATGCCAGCGGCACCAGCGTCATGAGGCAGACAAGGAATAAGTACGGTAGGGCGAACAGACGAACGAACACTAGGCGGTCAACCTCGCAGGGAGCGGATCGACCGAGTGTACGAGCCCGCCAAAATCAATGCGAGCCAGGGCGAGGTTTTATTCGTTGAGTTTGGCGAGGATCTTGATCACCACGGTGGCAAGAATCGTCAGCATGCCGATCCACATGGCGAACACACCGGCGTTCTTGTCACGAAAGTTGAAGCCGACGGCCAGCATGAGCATCCCGGCAAGAATCGGGTACAGCATGGCCTGAAAGTTTTGCATCGAAATCATGGATGACAGCCTTGTCGCAAAGGGATGTTTTAATTGTAGGAGCTATCGCAGGCTGCGATCTTTTGATCTTTTTTTCCGTGATCAGGATCAAAATCAGATCAAAAGATCGCAACCTGCGGCAGTTCCTACAGGGGTTACGGCAGTTCGTGGCAGGCGTAGAACGCGCTCAGCACTTTGACCAGGTGCGCCAGGTCATGACTGCCGCACAGTTCGCGGATCGAGTGCATGGCGAAGGTCGGCAGGCCGATATCCACGGTGCGCACGCCCAGATGGCTGGCGGTGATCGGGCCGATGGTCGAGCCACAACCCATGTCGCTGCGCACCACGAAGCTTTGTACTGGCACTTCTTCAGCCATGCATAGATGACGGAAGAACCCGGCGGTTTCGCTGTTGGTTGCGTAACGCTGGTTGCTGTTGACCTTGATCACCGGCCCGGCGTTGAGTTTCGGGCCGTGGTTGGCGTCGTGCTTGTCGGCGTAGTTGGGATGTACGCCGTGGGCGTTGTCCGCCGAGACCAGCAGGGATTTCTGAATGGTGCGTACGAATTCATCACCTTCGGGCAACAGGCGGCGCAAGGTTTGTTCGAGCATGGGGCCATCGGCACCGCAGGCCGAGCACGAGCCGACCTCTTCGTGGTCGTTGCACACCAACACGCAGGTCTCGTCGGTATCGGCGCTCAGCAGCGCTTGCAGGCCGGCGTAGCACGACAGCAGGTTGTCCAGGCGCGCGCCAGCAATGAAGTCGCCATGCAGGCCGATGACCGCGGCGCTCTGGGTGTCGTAGAAGCTCAACTCGTAATCGAGCACCACGTCGGCGTTCAGGCCATGTTCCAGAGCGAGTTGGTTGGTGAGCACCGCGCGGAAGTCTACGCGCTCGTCGCCGGCGAATTGCGCCAGGATCGGCGGCAGCTCGGTCTGGGCGTTGATCGCCCAGCCCATGTTGGCTTCGCGATTGAGGTGAATGGCCAGGTTCGGAATGATCGCAATCGGGGCCTTGAAGTCGATGAGCTGGCTCTCGACCTTGCCATCGCGGCGGAATGTCACGCGGCCGGCCAGGGAGAGGTCACGGTCGAACCAGGGGGCCAGCAGTGCGCCGCCATACACTTCGACGCCCAACTGCCAGAAACCCTGGCGTTGCAGTTCCGGCTGCGGCTTGACCCGCAGGCACGGGCTGTCGGTGTGGGCGCCCACCAGTCGGATACCGCCGTGCAGCGGCGAGTGGCGGCCCATTTTGATTGCGACAATCGAGGAGTCGTTACGGGTGACGTAGTAGCGGCCGTTGGCTTCGGTATTCCACGGTTCGCGTTCGTCGAGGCGTTGATAGCCCGCCGCTTCCAGACGCTGGACCAGGCTGGCGGTGGCATGGAATGGGGTAGGGGAGGCCTTGAGGAAGTCGATCAGGCCTTGGTTCAACTCTTCGCGCATAAGTAGCTCCAGACAGCAATGGCGCCAGTTTAACGTATTGGCCATTGAATTGGCGCTGGAGTGCGGGGTGGCGTGGCGCCAGGATTGAATCTTGAGAACATCCTGTAGGAGCGAGCACGCTCGCGATGGACGTGAACGATAACGCGGGCTGTCTGATTCCCCGCGGTGTTCAGATGTCCATCGCGAGGATGCTCGCTCCTACAGGGTAATGCTGTTCACTTAAGACGGATCTTCCGGCAAGTACAAAATCTGTGGCGAGGGGGCTTGTCGGACCGCCGCACCGCCCCGTTCGGCTGCGAAGCAGTCGTAAAACTATTGCACGTGGTGTAACTGATACGCCTCGGTGGCAGGTTTTGGGGCCGCTTCGCGACCCAACGGGGGCAAGCCCCCTCGCCACAAAGTGTGCTACCCGCTTAAGTGAACAGCATTACGCTCCTACAGGGGGTTTTGCATTTGCTTTAGAAGGGTGCCGGGCACTCGAAGCGCAAGCGCTCGCCGCTTTGCGGATGGGTAAAGCTGAGCATGCTCGCGTGCAGGCACAGGCGCGGCCAGGCCGCCAGTGCCTGCTCATGGGCATAGAGCCCGTCACCCAACAGCGGATGGCCGATGGACAGCATGTGCACGCGCAACTGATGGGAGCGGCCGGTTATCGGCGTCAGTTCAACGCGACACCAGTCGCCGCAACGTTCCAGCACACGCCAGAAGGTCAGGGCGTTTTTGCCGAATTCGTGGTCGACCACATGGCGCGGCTTGGTTGGCGGATCGTAGCGCAATGGCAAATCGATGCTACCGCTGTCGAGCTCAGGTTGACCCCAACACAAGGCGGTGTAGGCCTTTTCGGTTTCGCGGTCATGAAATTGCCGAGACAACTCACGATGTGTGTCCGGATCGCGGGCGAGCAGGATGATGCCGGAAGTTTCCCAGTCCAGGCGATGGACGATTCGCGCTTCGGGGTAGCCGTTTTCCTGCAGGCGGGTAATCAGGCAATCCTTGTTGTCATCGGCCCGGCCAGGGACGGAGAGCAGCAAGGTTGGTTTGTTCACCACCAGGACGGCGGCGTCCTGATGGATGATGTGGACGTTGGACAACGGCATTAAAACAGCCTCGTAACAAACGCCAACGGCGGCTCGATGACTTGACTCCTTGATTGTAGGGGCTGGCTTGCCAGCGATGGCATCGACGCGTTGTATCAGATACAACGCGCTGTCTGCATCGCCAGCAAGCCGGCTCCTACGAAAAAGGTGCGCTCAAGTCATCGAGCCGCCGTGGCTCCAGCCGGATCGACTAGCGATCAGGCAGGGTGATATTGAGTTCCAGAATCGAGCAACTGCCCTGGCTTTCCAGTGCGACGTGCACGTCATCGGACCCGATATTGACGTACTTGCGGATCACCTCCACCAGTTCCTTCTGCAAGGCCGGCAGGTAGTCCGGGGTGCTGCGTTGGCCGCGTTCGTGCGCCACGATGATCTGTAGACGCTCTTTCGCTACCGACGCGGTGCTTTGCTTTTTGTTGGCACGAAAGAAGTCAAAAAGGTTCATTGCTTAGTTGCCTCCAAACAGGCGCTCGAAGAATCCCTTCTTCTGTACATCGAGGAATCGATGATCCACGGTCTTGCCCAGCAGGCGGTCAACGGTATCGCTGTAGGCCTGGCCGGCATCGCTCTGGTCGTCGAGAATCACCGGAACACCCTGGTTGGATGCCTTGAGCACCGCCTGGGATTCAGGGATCACGCCGAGCAGGGCCACCGAGAGGATTTCCTTGACGTCTTCTACGCCGAGCATTTCGCCTTTGCTCACACGTTCCGGGTGGTAACGGGTAATCAGCAGGTGTTCCTTGATCGGGTCTTCGCCGCGTTCAGCGCGACGGGACTTGCTGGCCAGCAGGCCGAGCATGCGATCGGAGTCACGTACCGAGGACACTTCAGGGTTGGTCACGACGATCGCTTCGTCAGCGAAGTACATGGCCAGGTGGGCGCCTTTCTCGATGCCCGCCGGCGAGTCGCAGACCACGAACTCGAAGTCTTCCTTGAGTTGCATCAGGACTTTTTCCACGCCTTCGACGGTCAGCGCGTCTTTGTCGCGGGTCTGGCTGGCAGCCAGGACGTAGAGGTTTTCCAGGCGCTTGTCTTTGATCAGGGCCTGTTGCAGGTTCGCTTCGCCGTTGACCACGTTGACGAAGTCGTAAACCACGCGGCGCTCGCACCCCATGATCAGGTCAAGGTTACGCAAACCGACGTCGAAGTCGACGATGACTGTTTTGTGGCCACGCAGAGCGAGACCGGTACCGATAGCGGCGCTGGTGGTGGTCTTACCCACACCACCCTTGCCGGATGTAACCACGAGAATCTTGGCCAAGGTGTTTCACCCCTAAGGAAAAGGACTTTTTAGCCCCTGAAAAACATCTCTTGAAAACTACTGCAGTTGGACAGCCTTGGCTGGAATTTGGCCGCAGACGGCGTTTACCCCCGGTAAACACTGCTTGTAGCCTTTTTCCTACTTCGTTTGAGCCGTTTTCGCTACGTTTTAGAGATGATTGGAAAATGCGGCAGTATCCGTTAAAGACGAATGATGTTCAACACATCGCCCGACAGGCTGACCTGCACGCCCGAACCCCAAAGGGGATCACGTCGCAGATCTTCGGAAACCTTGTAATGACCGGCAATGGAAATCAGCTCAGCGCTCATTTGCTGACAGAAAATTCTGGCCTTGGTGTCTCCCTTGACGCCAGCCAGTACACGACCACGCATAGGACCGTATACATGGATGTTGCCATCGGCGAGAAGTTCCGCCCCGGGGCTGACCGAGGAAATCACTACCAGATCGCTGCCCTGGGCGTAGATCTGCTGGCCACCGCGCACGGGCGAGGTGATGATTTTGGTCGGCTTGATGGTCGGCTCGGGCGGTTTTTCCGGTTTTTTCTTCGGTTGGCCTTCGCTCAGGTCCAGCGTGCGCTCCCTGGCACCTGATGGTGGCAGCACCGGCAGGTCGACCGCGATGGCGGCCGCGATGTCTTCAATGCGGCTGGCACGGATCGCCAGGGTGCGCAGGCCGTGTTGGCGGCACACGCGCATCATCGCGGGCAGGTCGACAGCCCCTTCGCTGGCCGGGAGCTTGTCCAGGGCCAGTACCAGCGGCGCGTTGCTGAAGAAGTTGGGCGCCTGGGCAACCTTGGCAGCCAGTTGCCGATCAAGGCTTTCGAGGTCGTTACGGGCCAGTTCCAGCACCGTAATGGCCAGCATGCTGCCCTTCAACTGGAACACGGGATCTTGGTCTAGCGGTTCGGTTTGGCTCATGGTCGGCATACAACGACTTGTCACTAAAAGTGCCGAGACTTATAACGAGAACGCCCGCAGGCCGCAAGCCGGGTCGAACGATGTAGAATGCGCGGCCACTGTCATTGCGGAAGCTTTAATGGATCGCCCGAGTTTTCAAAAATCTTTTCTTTCTCCACGTTTCTGGCCGCTGTGGTGTGGCCTGGGGCTGTTGTGGCTGATCGTCCAGTTGCCGTATCCGGCATTGCTGTGGATCGGTCGCGTGCTGGGCGCATTGATGTATCGGGTGGCCGGCGACAGACGGCGCATCGCCAAGCGCAATCTGGAGCTGTGTTTCCCTGAAAAGAGTACGGCCGAGCGCAAGCGCCTGCTCAAGGAGAACTTCGCCTCCACCGGCATCGCCTTCTTCGAGATGGCGATGAGCTGGTGGTGGTCGCGCAAGCGCCTGGCGAGCCTGGCCCACATCGAAGGGCTGGAGCATCTGCAGCAGGCACAGCGCGAGGGCAAGGGTGTAATTCTGATGGCGCTGCATTTCACCACACTGGAGATCGGTGCTGCATTGCTCGGCCAACAGCACACCATCGACGGCATGTACCGTGAGCACAAGAACCCGCTGTTCGACTACATCCAGCGTCAGGGCCGCGAACGGCACAACCTCGACTCGCTGGCCGTGGAGCGTGAGGACGTGCGCGGCATGCTCAAGCTGCTGCGTTCGGGCAGGGCGATCTGGTACGCACCGGATCAGGACTACGGCGCCAAGCAAAGTCTCTTCGTGCCGTTTTTCGGCATTCAGGCCGCGACGGTCACTGCCACCAGCAAGTTTGCCCGGTTGGGCAAGGCGCTGGTGGTGCCGTTCACCCAGGAACGCCTGGCGGATGGCAGCGGCTACCGTCTGGTGATTCATGCGCCACTCGAAGGCTTCCCGGGCGAAACCGAAGAGGCCGACTGCATCCGCATCAATCAATGGATCGAAGGCGTTTTGCGTGAGCGTCCCGAGCAATACCTGTGGGCCCATCGCCGTTTCAAGAGTCGTCCGCCGGGCGAGCCCAAGCTGTACGCAAAACGCCGTTGAATCACGATCCCCTGTAGGAGCGAGCATGCTCGCGATGGTCGTCAACGATGACGCGGCAAACCTGACACCCCGTGGCGCTCTCAGGTTCATCGCGAGCAAGCTCGCTCCTACAGGGGGAATAGGTCGAAACAACGAAATCCCATCAAGCACCAAGGAGCGTTGTGCATGAGTCCAGGCGAACCGGTTACAGGTTTGATTCTTTCCGGTGGCGGGGCTCGGGCGGCTTACCAGGTCGGAGTTCTGGCGGCGATAGCCGAGTTGTTGCCGCAGGGCGCGAATAATCCGTTTCCGGTGATCGTCGGCACCTCGGCCGGGGCGATCAACGCGGTCAGCCTCGCCAGTGGGGCGATGGATTTTCGTGGTGCCATCGAGCGCCTCACCGCCTTCTGGCAGGGCTTTCGCAGCAATCAGGTGTTGCGCAGCGACTGGCCAGGGGTGATCGGCCAGGCCAGCCGTTTTATCAGCCACAGCCTGCTCGGTCTGGGTGCAAAAGTCCCGGTGGCCTTGCTCAACAGCTCACCGCTGCGGGATTTGCTCAACGACAAATTGCACCTGAACGGCATTGCCGACGCCATCGCGCAACAACAGTTGCAGGCCGTGGCGGTCACGGCGTTTGGCTATGAGTCGGGTCAGGCCGTCACCTTCTATCAGGGCGGTGGCACCATCAACCCGTGGTTGCGTCATCGGCGCATTGGCGTGCCTGTCCGCTTGTCCGTTGAACACTTGCTGGCCAGTTCAGCCATTCCATTGCTGTTCGCTCCGGTGAAAATCGGTGAAGAATATTTCGGCGACGGTGCGGTGCGCCAATCGGCACCGATCAGCCCGGCCCTCCACCTGGGCGCCAACCGGGTGCTGGTGGTGGGCGTCAGCGGCAATCCACGCGGCGTCGACCCGCTACAGCCCCGGCAAGGGGCCTACAGCGGCCAGCAGCCAACGTTGGCGCAGATCGGCGGGCACATGCTCAACAGTACATTCATCGACAGCCTGGAAAGCGACATTGAATTGTTGCAACGCCTGAACCAGTTCAGTCACCTGCTGCCCAGCGGCACACCGGCTCGAGCACTGGGGGTGGCGCCGGTGGAGGTGCTGGTGATTTCGCCCAGTCAGCCGATCGACGAGATTGCTGCGCGCCATCGTCAGGAATTGCCGGCGGCGTTGCGCCTGTTTTTGCGCGGGCCGGGTGCGACCAAGACCAGCGGGGCAGGGGTGCTGAGTTATTTGTTGTTCGAGGCGGGGTATTGCAGCGAGTTGATCGAACTGGGACGGCGTGACGCGTTGGCCAAGAAGGCTGAGTTGTGCCGGTTTCTGGGGTTGGCGCAGCCGGTGGTTTCGGCCTGAGATCGCTAGTGCGGCGTGCTCTCACATGGACACGCGGTCAATTGCAGGAGCGAGCCTGCTCGCGATGGTCGTTAACGATGACGCTGGGGGCCTGACACCCCCGTGGCGCTCTCTGGTCCATCGCTAGCAGGCAAGCTCCTACAAAATCAGAAGTGAACCTTGACCAGGAAGCTGGTCACGCTCTGATCAGTCTTGAAGCCCTGACTGTCTTCGATACCGTACTTGTTCTTCCAGTAGTCATACTCAACACCCACGTACAGCTGCTTTTCGCCGAAATGCAGTGCCTTGCCCAGGTCGTATTTGACCTGTGGGTTGAAGTGCAGGTTGGCGTGGTATTCGCCCTTGCTGTTGACGTCGTTGTCGACGACCCAGTCCATGAAACCGTCGATCAGCACGTCCGAGCCACCCACCGGAATGGTGTAGGACCAGGCCGGAGTGATCTGCCAGACATCGTCACCCGGACGGTCGCCTTCGGTATGGCGGTTGTAGAAGTTCAACTGGAAGTAGTCGAAACCAGGGATTGCCAGGTCGAAACCAGGGCCGATCAGGTACGACTCGGTATCGTCTTCGCCAAATTCGTACGTCATGGCCAGCAGCACGTCTTTGATCGGGCCAAACTCAAACTTCTGATCGAAGATCTTGTTGAACGACAAACGCGGGCTGAGCTCGCCGTAGTGGGTGTTCTCACCCGCGAAGGCGTCTTCCTTGCCGTTGTAGAAAATCTTGTCGATGAAGAAGAAGTTGTCGCCGTATTTCCAGCCATCGGCGTGCTCGAAGGTCACGGTCTGCTGAATGCGCGGGTTGACCTGGAAGTCCTTGCCGTAGAGGTAGGTCAGGCTGTTGGTCTGCCATTGCAGCAAGTCGCCGGCCATGGCCTGGCCCCCCGCCAACATCGATCCTGCCAGCATCAGGCTAGTGCACGTACGTTTCATTCGGTTGCTCCCAAAATGTAGGTGGTTCCACGTTATTTTTTTAAGGTCGGCGCTCTGGTGTGGCGCCTTTATCTGCAGCTACAAAAAAATCATCCGTTCGGTCAGCTTTAGTGCTGTTAGCAAGAGCTGCGCCAAGGCTTTCAGAAAACAAAAAAACTCCCGCTCGGCTGCGCAAAAACAGCCGATTGAGAGTGATTACCGGGTGCCTTGGTACCGTCCAGAGCCGGGGTAAGTTGGCTTTTTGGTCAGGAATTATATCCGGGCTTTTTTTTAAAGCGGATTCAGGCGGCCGCGGAGAATACTGACTCCTCGGCCAGGTCTCAAGTGCCCCGCAACGGCGCACCGACGACATGTTTGGGGCACGGTTGCGGGTGAGCATCAGAAATGCACCTTCAGCAGCAGGCTGGTGGTGTTTTCGTTGGTATCGAATCGGGACGTGTTCTCGATGCCGTATTTATCTTTCCAGTAGCTGTATTCGGCGCCGACGTAGACCTGCTTCTCACGCCAGCCCAGGGCTTTGCCCAGGTCGTATTTGATCTGTGGGTTGAAGTGCAGGTTGGCGTGATAGGTGCCGTGGGCGTTCTGGTCGTTGTCCACCACCCAGTCGATGTAACCGTCGAGCAACAGGTTCGAGTTACCCAATGGAAGGGTGTAGGACCAGGCCGGGGTGATTTGCCAGACGTCGTCGCCGGGACGTGCCCCTTCGGTCTGGCGATAATAGAAGTTCAAGGTAAAAAAGTTGAAGCCCGGTACTGCCAGGTCGAAACCCGGGCCGATCAGGTAGGCCTCGGTGTCGTCTTCGCCGTTCTCGTAGGTCATGGCCAGCAGCACATCCTTGATCGGGCCGAATTCGAAACGGCGGTCGAGGATCTTGCCCAAGGACAGGCGCGGACTGAACTCGCCGTAATAGGCGTGAACGCCTTTGTTGCGGTCTTTCTCGCCGTTGTAATAGGTGCTGTCGACGAACAGGAAGTTGTCGCCGTACTTCCAGCGGTCGGCATGTTCGAAGGTCACCGTCTGCTGGATCGACGGGTTGACCGCGAAGTCCTTGCCGTACAGATAGCTCAGGCTGTTGGTTTGCCACAGCAGTAGATCGCCGGCCATGGCCTGGCTGGCCGCCAGAAGCCCACCGCCCAACAGCATGCTGGTTTGTGTCCGAATCATCTGTTGCTCCCTATTTTTCTTGTTTTCAAGGCGCAGGAAACCCCCTTGTGGGAGCGGGCTTGCTCGCGAAAGCGGTTTGCCAGTCAACATTGATGTTGGATGTGCCGACCTCTTCGCGAGCAAGCCTGCTCCCACAGGGTTCTGTGTCGTTAGTTGTTAGTGGGCCTGACAGTCGTTGATGGCCGCGCGTTCGGCACCGCCAAGGATATTGAACAGCAGGTTCAGCGTCAGGGCGCTGAGGGTGGCCATGGCGATACCGCTGTGGGTGATCGGGCTCATCCACACGGGCAGGTGGGCGAAAAACTCCGGACGCACCACCGGGATCAGGCCCATGCCGATGCTCACCGCCACCAGCAACTGGTTGCGCCGGTCACCGATGTCGGCCTCCTGCAGGATCTTGATCCCGGTGGCCGCGACCATGCCGAACATCGCAATGGCTGCGCCGCCGAGTACCGCTGGCGGAATCGAAGCCACCAGGAACGCGGCTTTGGGCAGCAGGCTCAGAACGATCAGCAAACCGCCGGCAACAATAGTCACCGAACGGCAGCGCACACCAGTCATCTGCACCAGGCCGATGTTCTGGGCGAAGGAGGAGTGGGTGAAGGTATTGAAGAACCCGGCGAAAAACGAGGCACCGGCGTCGCAGAGCAAGCCGCGACGCAGCATCCGCGGGCAGACTTCCTGGCCGGTGATCTTGCCCAGTGCCAGGAACATGCCGGTGGATTCGACGAAAATGATCACCACCACCAGGCACATCGACAGGATTGGTGCGAGTTCGAATTTCGGCATACCGAAATGCAGCGGTGTGACGAACTGCAGCCATGGCGCCTGGGCCATGCCACTGAGGTCGACCATGCCCAACACACCGCACAGCACATAGCCCAGGCACATACCGATCAGCACGGAGATGTTGACCCAGAAACCGCGCATGAAGCGATGCACCAACAGGATGGTGCCCAGCACCAGCGCGGCGATGGTCAGGTAAATCGGTGAACCGAATTGAGTCGCGGCCGCTCCACCGCCAGCCCAATTTACGGCCACGGGGAACAGCGACAAACCGATCGAGGTGATGACCGTGCCGGTCACCAGAGGCGGGAAGAAGCGTACGACTTTGGACATGAACGGCGCGATGAGCATGCCGAAGAATCCGGCGGCGATGGTCGCGCCAAAGATCCCTTGCAGACCGATACCCGGCATGCCGGCCATGGCGACCATGCTGCCGACCGCGGCGAAACTGGCACCCATCATCACCGGCATGCGAATGCCCATGGGGCCGATGCCCAGCGACTGGACGATGGTGGCGATGCCGGCGACCAGCAGGTCGGCGTTGATCAGAAAGGCAATCTCTTCACGACTCAGGCCAGCAGCCTGTCCGATGATCAGCGGCACCGCAATGGCGCCACCGTACATCAGCAGAACATGTTGCAGACCGACCAGGATCAGTTGCAAAAGGGGCAAACGCTGAATGGCGGGTGCGTCGGGGATGCGTGCTTGGGTTAGCTCGGACATGCAACACCTCGGATCTTTTTTATTCTTGTGATTTCGTGCATCAGGGAGATCTGTGGCGAGGGGGTTTGCCCCCGTTGGGTTGCGAAGCAGCCCCAAAACCGACAATTGCGTTGCGTCTGAGAGATCGCATCCGCAGGTTTTACGACTGCTTCGCAGTCGAACGGGGGCGAGCCCCCTCGCCACAAAAGCCCGTTTTCACGGGCTTTTGTGTTGCTTAGTTGGTCGGAGCTCCCTGCACAATCCAGGCACCGATCAGATCACGTTCCTGCTGGGTCATCTGGGTGATGTTGCCCAGTGGCATGATCTGGCTGGTGACGGCTTGAGCCTGGATGCGCGCAGCGTTCTGGCGGATCTGCTCGGGAGTGTCGAACATCACGCCGGCAGGCGCTGCGCTGAACAGCGGGCTGGTCGGTTTGGCCGAGTGACACACTGCGCAACGTTCCTGAATCACGCTATGCACCTTGTCGAAACCAGGGCCGGCGTTGGACGCTTGGGCCGGTGCGGCTGCGGGTGCCTCTGCAGGTTTCGCTTCAGCCGGTTTCAAGCCACCGCCCACTGCTGTTTCCGGCAGCGGCTGGTACTCGATCGCAGCGGGTGCCTTGGCCACTTCAGGGGCGCTGGACATCGGCTTCGGACCGGTTACATAAGCCAGGCAAATCATGCCGACGGCTGCCACTGGCAGGGTCCAGGCAAACTTGTGGCTGTCGTGACGGGTGTTGAAGTAGTGACGCACCAGCACCGCAAACACCGCGATCCCGGCCAGGATCAGCCAGTTGTATTGGCTGCCATAGGTGCTCGGGAAGTGGTTGCTGATCATGATGAACAGCACCGGCAGGGTGAAGTAGTTGTTGTGACGCGAACGCAGCAGGCCTTTGGCCGGCAGCGCCGGATCGGGCGTGCGGTTTTCGGCAATCGCCGCCACCAGTGCGCGCTGCGCCGGCATGATGATGCGGAACACGTTGCCGACCATGATGGTGCCGATGATCGCGCCGACGTGCAGGTACGCACCACGACCGCTGAACACCTTGCTGAAGCCGTAGGCCGCGCCGATGATCAGTACGAACAGGATGAAACCCAGCAGGGCAGGGCGTTTGCCCAGGGCCGAGTCGCAGAGGAAGGAGTAGACGAACCAGCCGACGAACAGTGAGCCGATGCCCAGCAGAACGCCTTCAGGGCCGGTCAGGCTGCTGCCTGGGGCCAGCAGGTAGAGCGTCGGGTTGGAGTAGAACACCACGCACAGCAGCGCGATACCCGACATCCAGGTGAAGTAGGCTTCCCATTTGAACCAGTGCAGGTTGTCCGGCATGGTCGGTGGAGCCAGTTTGTATTTTTCCAGGTGGTAGATACCGCCGCCGTGGATCGCCCACAAATCACCGGCCAGACCACTTTTCGGGTTGACCCGATTGAGGTTGTTTTCCAGCCAGACGAAATAGAACGATGCGCCGATCCAGGCCACACCAGTAATCATATGAACCCAGCGTACGCTCAGGTTCAGCCATTCCAACAGATGTGCTTCCACAGTCTTTACCTCTCGCCTGTCACTCTGTTGTCGAGTGATCAGACCTTCTCTTATTGGTGGGGGGCGAGGACCAAACGCTCTTCCTCTTTGAAAAAATGCTCATCGCAGTTATTGCCTGTGCCACTGCGATCAACCACCAGGAAGTCATCCCGCTTTTCGATCGTCAGCACCGGGTGGTGCCAGACGCCGCGATGGTAATTGATGCCCTGCCTGCCGTTGGTGACGAAGGCGCGGACCAAGCCTGATACAGGTTCATCGCCAACTGGCGCGACCACGATCAGAAAGGGGTTGCCGAGCAGCGGAATGAAAGCCTGGCTGCCCAGCGGATGACGCTCCAGCATGCTCACGGTCAGCGGCATGTCCTGCGCGTCGGCGCGGAAAATGCTGATGATTGCGTTGTCTTCTGGCGTGGCGGTTTCAACCGTCGCCAGTTTATGGAAGCGCATGGTCGAACCGTTGTTGATCATGAAGTGATCGCTGCCGTCGGTTTCGATCACGTCACCGAAAGGGGCGAAGGCTTCTTTGGTCAGCGGTTCAATCGTCAGTGTGCGCATGCTGTTCTTCTTTTCGTTGAGTTCTGTGTTGTTGGTTCTGACGCCTTCGCGAGCAAGCCCGCTCCCACATTTGGAATGCATTCCCCTGTGGGAGCGGGCTTGCTCGCGAAGGGCGCGCCGCTTACTTCGCTACTTTGCCCAAAACCCGCAGGCGGCTAACACCACCATCCGGGAACACGTTCAGGCGGATGTGGGTGATCGGGCCCAGTGCCTTGATCTGCTCGGCGAAGGTGTGTTCGGCGTGCATTTCCAGTTTCTGGCTTGGCAGCAGTTCGCGCCAGAACAGCGACTGGGTTTCGATCTGGCTGTCGGTACCGCCCTTCACGAACGCGCCCTGGATCGAGCAGCTGTCCGGGTAGTTACCCTTGAAGTGCAGCGTGTCGACCACGACTTTCTCGACTTCGCCAGCATGACCCAGCGCGACGATTACCCAGTCATTGCCCGGGGTACGACGACGTGCGGTTTCCCAGCCGTCGCCCATGTTGATACCACGGCCCGGGTTGAGGATGTTGCTCATGCGGCCGAAGTGTTCATCGGAGCAGGCGAGGGCGCGGCCACCGTTGAGGGCTGCGGCCAGGTCGACTTGCTCGTTGTCGCCCACAGCGGACCAGTCGCGGTGTGGCACGCCGTACACGCGCAGGCGGGCTACACCACCATCCGGGTAGATGTTGAAGCGCAGGTGGCTGAACGCCTGGTCGTTGCTGATTTCGTGATAGTGGTGGCTGTTGCCCTGCAACTCGACGGCAGACAGCACTTCAGTCCACTGGGTATTGTCGTCGGGTTCGCCCGATGCCAGGAAGCAGGCTTCCAGGGACGCCGACGGCGGGAAGTTACCGGTGAAGAATGAAGTGTCGATGTCCACGCCCTTGATCGAACCAGGCACGCCCAGGCGGATTACCGCGCTGTCGTAGCCTTCGAAGCGCTTGCGGCGCGACTCCCAGCCGTCCATCCACTTGCCGTTGTCATCGAACACGCCCTCCTTCCACACGGCCGGGGTCGGTTGGAACAGACGGTTGGCGTCTGCGAACCAGTCATCGGTGACCGAGATGATTTTGGTGCCCAAGCGGGCGTCGGCCAGGTTGACGAACTTCTCGAAAGGTACGGCGTAAGCTTTCATTCTTCTTGTCTGCCTTTAATAAGTTGGCTTGGGATGCTTGCAGGGCCCTGGTCGATTTCGACGTTCATGAATTTGCAGGGCCAGGCTCGCTATAGGGTCAGTAAACGGAACAGGGCGATCTTGTTGATCTCCGCCAGCGCGCATTTGAACTCGGTGTCGACCGGGTTGTGGATGCGCGTTTCGAACGCCGCGAGGATCTGATGCCGGTTGCTGCCTTTTACCGCCATGATGAAGGGAAACTTGAACTTGGCCTTGTAGGCGTCGTTCAGCTCGGTGAAGCGCTGGAACTCTTCGGCCGTGCATTGGTGAATACCGGCGCCAGCCTGTTCATTGGTGCTGGCTTCGGTCAACTCGCCCTGGACGGCAGCTTTGCCGGCCAGGTCCGGGTGAGCGTTGATCAGGGCCAATTGACTGGCGTGATCGGCGCTCAACAGGATGTCGCTCATGCGCTGGTGCAGGGTTTCGATCTGGTCGATCGAAGCGTCCTGGCCCAGGTCGAAGGCCTTTTCGGCCACCCATGGCGAGTGTTCGTAAATGTCGGCAAAGGCTTTGACGAAGGCGTCGCGGCTCAGGGTCGAGGGTTTCAGGCTTTGAAAGGTGCTCATTTGGCGGCCCCTTGGTACGGGTGGGTTTGTTGCCAGTGGCGTGCGATGTCGACGCGACGGCTGAACCACACCTGTTCATGACTTTTAGCGTATTCGATAAAGCGCTTGAGCGAAGCCAGTCGCGCCGGACGGCCGATCAATCGGCAGTGCAGGCCAATCGACAGCATCTTCGGTGCTTCGGCGCCCTCGGCGTACAGCACATCGAACGCATCTTTCAGGTATTCGAAGAAATCGTCGCCCTTGTTGAAGCCCTGCACCTGGGTGAAGCGCATGTCGTTGGTGTCCAGGGTGTACGGGATCACCAGGTGCGGCTTGCCGGTCGGGTTGTTCGGTTCCCAGTAGGGCAGGTCGTCGTCATAGGTGTCGCTGTCGTAGAGGAAGCCACCTTCCTCCATCACCAGGCGTCGGGTATTCGGGCCAGTGCGGCCGGTGTACCAGCCCAACGGGCGCTCGCCGGAGATTTCGGTGAGGATGCGGATCGCTTCGAGCATGTGCTCGCGCTCTTCGGCTTCGTCCATGTACTGGTAGTCGATCCAGCGGTAGCCGTGGCTGCAGATCTCGTGGCCGGCATCGACCATGGCGCGGATCACATCCGGGTGGCGCTGGGCGGCCATGGCCACGGCGAAGACGGTCAGTGGAATGTCGAATTCCTTGAACAGTTTCAGAATCCGCCAGACGCCGGTGCGGCTGCCATACTCGTAGAGCGATTCCATGCTCATGTTACGTGCGCCTTGCAGCGGCTGGGCGGAAACCATTTCCGAGAGGAAGGCCTCGGACTCTTTGTCGCCGTGCAGGATGTTGCGCTCGCCACCTTCTTCGTAATTGAGCACGAAGGACAGTGCGATGCGGGCATTGCCAGGCCAGTGTGGGTGCGGAGGGTTACTGCCGTAACCGACCAGGTCGCGTGGGTAGTCAGCGCTCACTGCAGTCTTCCTTCTTGTTCGTGTTGACAGGTTGTGTGGCGCGCCTGAAGTAATTGAAAGGCTGGCGTCACAGCGATGGAGTGATTGTATACAACTTTATATTCACTTTGTAAGCCTGAATTTTCGCATTTTTAACCAGCTGTCATCTTTTGCTGTTATGCGCATAGGTCTGCAATAAATCTGCCTGAACGGTCAGCGACTGAATAAGAGATGTAACAGCGGTCAGATTTGGCTTCAGATGGGTGATAAATGGACCGATGGCCGGAGAGGCGGGAAAAATGTCGTTTTTATTGTGTACAATTTTTATGGAAAATGTCTTAATCGGTCGCTCGCCGCAGCTTTTCGTGCTCCGAATCGGTGCGGTCTCCTTTTCAACTGACTTCGGGAGGCGCGAGGTCTGACTGCTCCATGCAGGCAGGCGCGCAGAATCAATGGGACGTTTGACTACACACGTTTTGGACGCAGCACACGGTTGCCCGGGCAGCTCGATCAAGGTCGAGTTGTACCGTGTTGAAGGCTCGCAGCTGGAATTGGTCGCCAGCGCGATCACCAACAGCGATGGCCGGGTCGATGCACCGTTGCTGCAAGGTGATGACTACCGGACCGGGGTCTATCAGGTTCAGTTTCACGCTGGCGATTATTACCGCGCCCGGGGCGTTCAACTGCCGGAACCGGCATTTCTGGATGTGGTGGTGCTGCGCTTTGGCATATCCGCCGAGCAGGATCACTACCACGTGCCATTGCTGATTTCGCCTTACAGCTATTCCACCTATCGCGGCAGCTGATCCCCCAAGCAGCTGCCTCAGCCTGGAAGCGACTGCGCATATAGCTTCTTTGGTCTTTCGCCCGCTCACACTGCGGGCTTTTTTTCGTCTGGAGAAAACTGGTGTCTGTGAAGCCGTCTTCGCGAGCAAGCCCGCTCCCACACCGGATCACCCTCGAACGCAAATACCATGTTCGCTGACAATCAACTGTGGGAGCGGGCTTGCTCGCGAAGCTCTTAGCTTCAGGCTTTTAGCGGCTAAGTAGAGACGCCGCCCCCGCGCCACCGAACAACCCGGCACTGATCCGGTTGAACCAGCTCTGTCCCTTGCCGCTGCGCAGATACCGCGCCGCACCATGGGCGCCGAGGCCGTAGGCCAGCTTGCACAGCAGGTCGAGCACGGTCCAGGTCACAATCATCACCAGCAACTGCGGCAGGAACGGCTGCTCGGCACTCAGGAACTGCGGGAGGAAAGCGGCGAAGAACAGAATGTCTTTGGGATTGCTCGCGCCCAGCATGAACGCGCGCCCGAACAGCGCACGAAAGTGTGGCACCGGCGCAGCCTGTGGTACTTGCGCGCCATGGGCGGGCAGGCGTGACTGCTGCCAGCTTTGCCACGAGAGATAGAACAGGTACAGCGCGCCGAGGATTTTCAAGGCACTGAACAGCTGCTCCGAGGCCAGCAACAACGCACCCAGGCCCAGCGCCGAAGCGCTGAGCAGGCAGATCGAGGCCGACACTCCGCCCAGAAAGGCCGGGTAGGAACGGCGCAGGCCATAATTAAGGCTGTTGCTGATCATCAGCAAAGACAGGGGGCCCGGGATCAATATCACTATCAGCGCAGCGCCGCTGAACAGCAGCCAGGTTTCCAGACTCATCACTTTCCTCCATTTGCACAAAAGCCTCACCCGACGGGGTGAGGCTGTTTTCAAGCCTTGATGGCTTACAAGAAGATGAACTTGGCGATGAAGATCGCGCAGAGCACCCACAGACTGACGGAAATTTCCTTGTACTTGCCAGTGCCGGCCTTCAACGCCACGTAGGTGATGAAGCCCAGTGCGATGCCGTCGGCGACCGAAAAGGTCAGCGGCATCATGATCGCTGTGACGATTGCCGGAATGCTGTCGGTCGCTTCATCCCATTCGATGTGGGCCATGCCGCCCATCATCAGCATCGCCACGTAGATCAGCGCGCCAGCGGTTGCATAGGCCGGAATCATTCCTGCCAGTGGAGCAAAAAACATGGCTGCGATAAACAGCACGCCAACAGTGACGGCGGTAAGACCGGTGCGACCACCCGCAGCAACACCAGCAGCACTTTCCACATAGCTGGTGACCGGCGGAACACCGACCACGGCGCCGAATACGCTGGATGCACTGTCGGCTTTCATGGCGCGCGACAGGTTTTCGATTCGGCCATCAGCGCCTACCAGATTGGCACGCTGGGCAACGCCCATCAAGGTGCCGGCGGTGTCGAACATGTGTACAAAGAGAAATGCCAGGACCACGCTGATCATGCTGACATTGAACACACCGGCGACATTCATGGCCATCCAGGTCGGAGCCAGGCTCGGCGGTGCCGACATGATGCCCTCATAGTGCACCAGGCCCAGGCCCCAGCCGGCGAGAGTCACGGTGATAATGCTGATCAGGATTGCGCCGAACACCCGGTGATAACTGAGGATGGCGATCATCAGGAAGCACACGGCAGCCAGCAGCGGGCCGGGTTCGCGCAGGGAACCGAGCTTGATCAGGGTCGCCGGGCTATCGACGACGATGCCTGCGGTTTTCAGGCCGATCAGCCCGAGAAACAGGCCAACGCCGGCGCCCATGGCGTAACGCAGGCTGACCGGAATGCTGTTGAGCAGCCATTCACGAATCCGCGAAAACGTCAGGATCATGAACAGCACACCGGAAACGAACACCGCACCCAGAGCGGTTTCCCAGTTGTAGCCCATGGTGCCTACCACGGTGTAAGTGAAGAACGCATTGAGCCCCATGCCTGGAGCCAGGCCGACTGGCCAGTTCGCATACAGGCCCATCAACAGGCAACCCAGCGCGGCGGCGATGCAGGTGGCGACGAAGGCCGCACCGTGATCGATCCCGGCGTCGGCCATGATGTTGGGGTTGACGAAAATGATGTAGGCCATGGTGATGAAGGTTGTCAGACCGGCAATCAGCTCAGTCTTCACCGTGGTGCCATGCAAAGTGAGTTTGAACAGGCGTTCCAGCAAGCCATTGCGCAATGGCGGCGAGAGTTCCAGCGTCGATGCATCGGATTTGCGGCTTTCCACAGCGAGTACTCCTCAAGAGTTTTATTGTTATTTCCAGGGCCGGACCCATGAGGGTGGCAGCGGCCCATTGAGGCACTTGCGAATTTGTTGACCGGTTGGTCAGGAACTCGCACGAAGTGGATTATGCTTTTGTATACAAAGAAAGCAAATAATGTTTTCTATTCTGCTTACGAAAAGTTTGGAAATAGGGATATATGGGACAAAAAAACCGGCGCGAAGGCCGGTTTTTTTTCTCTGAAGTTTGCGGTGCCTGCACCGGCCTCATCGCGGGCAAGCCCGCTCCCACAGGTTTTGCGAACACCGCACATCACTGTGGGAGCGGGCTTGCCCGCGATGAGGCCATCAGCTACACCGAAAAATCTCAGGCTGCCGCGAACCGCTTATCCAGATAATCAATGATCACCTTGGACTCATACATCCAGGTCGTCTGGCCATTTTCTTCGATACGCAGGCACGGCACTTTGATTTTGCCGCCTTGTTCCAACAGGGTCTGGCGATCCTGTTCGTTGTTTTTCGCGTCACGCAGTGCCACCGGCACATTCAGGCGGCGCAGGGTGCGGCGGGTCTTCACGCAGAACGGGCAGGCGTGGAATTGATACAGGGTCAGATCCTTGGCGGCGGATTCGACCTGGGCCTGGGCAGCCGCAGGGCGCTGCTTCTTGCCTGGGCGGGTCAGGAAGTCAATAAAGATGATCAGTTGGCCAAGGCCGACTCGAAGCGCTTTTACGAACACGTTGAAAGCCTCACGGTGCAGATTGAGAAGGGCGCGCAGCTTACCTGATTTTTCGCGGGCGAAAAAAAACCGGCGATGAATGCCGGTTTTCTTCGTGACGCGAATTACTTGATCAGGCTGAGGAATTCGCTGCGGGTCGCGGCGTTCTCACGGAACTCACCGAGCATCACCGAGGTGATCATCGACGAATTCTGCTTCTCCACACCGCGCATCATCATGCACATGTGCTTGGCCTCGATCACCACGGCAACACCCAGGGCACCGGTCACCTGCTGGACTGCTTCGGCGATCTGGCGGCTGAGGTTTTCCTGGATCTGCAGGCGGCGGGCGTACATGTCGACGATGCGCGCAACCTTGGACAGGCCCAGCACCTTGCCGCTTGGAATGTACGCGACGTGGGCCTTGCCGATGAACGGCAGCAGGTGGTGTTCGCACAGCGAGTACAACTCGATGTCCTTGACCAGCACCATTTCGCTGTTGTCGGAGCTGAACAAGGCACCGTTGGTGACTTCTTCCAATGTCTGTTCATAGCCGCGGCAGAGGTACTGCATGGCTTTGGCTGCACGCTTTGGCGTGTCGAGCAGGCCCTCGCGGGAGACGTCCTCGCCCAGTTGGCCGAGAATCGCGGTGTAATTCTGTTCCAGTGTCACAGGGGCTGATTCCATTAGGGTTTCAGAGGGGTACTGTTTCTGCCTGTACCAATTTTGTACCAATCAAGCTGTTTTCGAGCTTCCCGAGCTCACCCCAGTCGGTGCTGGAGTTCATCCAACGGGCGTAGGTCGATAGCAGCATCTGAACGCTATGACCGAGCTGAGTGGCAATAAATGCAGGGTTCATACCCGCCATGAGGCACATGGTAGCGTAAGTGTGCCGGCAGTTGTATTGCCGGCGGGCGCGAATCTTCAGGGCGGTCAGCGCCGCCTGGAAGTGTTTGTCGGTGACACTGGCTTGCTGGATGAATTCGAAGTTCTTGGTCGGTGGGAACACGAACGGCGACTTCACCTGCTTGCGGCGGCTCTGCTTAGCGCGTTGATTGGCAACACGCTGGGCCTCCTCGATCGCGTGCAAGGCGCGGCTGTTGAGCATGACCTGTCGGCTGTTGCGGGTTTTAGTGCGCTCCTCGATCTTGTAGTCCGCGACGATCCGACACACGTTTACCACTCTGTTTTCCTTATCGATCTCTTCCCAGCGCAGCGCAGCCATTTCACTGGGTCGCATGCCGGTATAAAAGGCAAACTCAAAATACGCCGCGTAGATGCGCATCGAATGGGTCAGGCTGCTATAAAGGTGGATGATGATCGCATCGGCCTCCGCCACCGTGAAAGGGTCGATCGGCTTTTTGGTTTTCGCCGGCAGTTCGATGGACTCAGCCGGGTTGCGGATGATCAATCCATCTTTTATGGCGGTGCCGAACAGCGTGGTCAATCGTTGAATGGCGGAGCGCTTCACCCCGGGTGATGCCCAAGACGTGCTGCCGACGATTTTACGCAGCATCACCGAAGTGATGCTGTCGAGCGGGAACAGGGCCAGCGTCGGCATCCAATACAGGTTGAGTGAAATGCGGTAATTCTTGCGAGTGCCTTCCACCACCTCCCGGCTGTTCAGCCACTGCTGGGCGTACTCCCCAAACAGGGGAGTCGCAGAGTAGGTCGCGTAAGCGGAGTTGGGGAACAGTTCGGCGTAGCGTTGTTCGTCCATTACCCCATGTTTGATCAGACCGGTTACGTTAGCGCGTAGATCGGCTGCCGCTTTAACGCCTTTCGGTGTCTGGGGATAGGGGAGGGTCTCGCAACGACGTTGCCCATTCCAGGTGAAGCGAATGCGGACGGACTGTCCAGCAAATTCAACTCCGGTGGGCAATCCCATTGGCTTTCGAGCCATGCCTCGTATCTCCTGATGCTGTAATAGATGCGATTATCAATGATGTTCCAGACGCCCCTGGGGATAACTCCCCTGGCCCGTTTCCCTTGCAGAGCTCTGCGGGTAGAACCAACCAGCTCGGCCATTTTCTCCTCGGGGATTTTGTCGACCTGGTAGTGGTCGAGTGGCGGTTCCGCAGTTGTTAGGCTGGCGTTATTCATTTTTTTGCCCCTCCACCATTCCGACGCCCGAATCTCGTTCTTCAGCTACCAGGCGAGAGCGCAGCTCAGCTTCCCGCGATAACGCTGCAAGGTATCTAGTCGTAATGTTTTGGAGTTCAGCGGATGTCGCGACTTGGGGGGAATTTAAGGCCTGCTCCATTGATCGGGCATGCGTATACCCCACGACAGGCTGCGCGGGCGGGCGAGCCTGAGCGTTTAGCGTTGCCTCAGGGTGCGCTGCCCCGCGCAGCTTTTCGTGGGGTATAAGTGCCTCGGCATTGGCGCTGAAAGGGGCAATAATGCCTGCTGCTGCGCAGCAGAGACTGTTTGTTTCTAGCATGTCGACACCAGATGAGTTACGGAGCAAAGCGGTCGATGTTTGGGTGGTGTTCTGGTCCATTTTCATGCCGCTCTCCTCCGGTGTTCGATAGCGAGTTGGTCCATCAGGCGCTGATGAAACGTGAGCCGGGCTTCGGTGGCGGACCATGGGCGGATGGTTTCTGGCGTGGGTTCGATGTCGATCAGGCAATCCCAAATGGTCGGGTCGGCTGGCAGCAGGTCACGGCGTTCAGTTGCCAGGGCGACAAGGTCGGCGTGGCGGACAGAGGCTGGTAATTCTGAGGCGAGGTTGAAGCGAGTGCAGATGCGCTCCCAAATCCATTGCTCGACGTCCTGGTATGCATGCATCCATTGCTTCAGCGGTTGCACCATGTCGCCGATATAAGCCTCGGCCGCGTCGTGGAGGAGGGCCGTCAGCTTGTCCTGTTCGGGCACCAGGTCCGCGACCATGCAACTGTGTTGCGCCACGCTGTAGAACTCACGAGTGTGGCCGTTGAAACGGCACAGGTGAGCCAGCGAATGAGCGATGTCACGTGGGTCGATTAAATCGGCATCTGGTTCGTACAGGTCAAAGCGCTTGCCGGTAACGGTGAGAATCTGGCTCATGCGACCTCCTTGGCCAGGTCCGCCAGTAGCAAGGCGTTCTTAGTGTCTTTGTTCAGTTTGCGCAGAGCGTCATGGCCGATCAGCGTGGACAGTTGTCGGTCGAATTCTTTACGAAAGCGAGTGAGCTCCTGCAATTCGGTAGTGGCTTTGGTGCATTGTTGATGCAGTTCACCGGCCGCCTGGGGTGTCAGGCGCAGCATTGGGATAACTTGACTCATGCTGCATCCTCCTGTGCTACCGGTTCCAAAAGGGTTGCCATGGCGAGCGCTTGATCGCGGAGCGCAAGGGTGTCTCGTTCGAGTTTTTTGCCGGTGCGGAATGCGCTGAATGTCTCGGCCGCGATTCTCAGTTGCTCTACGATGGCCAGCAGGATCTTGCGTTCTGGTTCTCCCAGTTTCGAGGCGGCCAGCGCGCGCTCGTAGTGGGAGTACAGTTGCTTGTGGTGGGCCAGGGCCTGATCAAGCGCTCGTTTCAGATCCTGGATAGTTCCTGAGTTATCTGATTGCTGAATGGCCTTTCCTTCGTCGATACCTTCGATGCGGCCATCGATCAGGCCGCCGCGATAGCCAGCCCAATAGGTGAGGCCGACGAGCAAGATGAGGGTGATCAGTGCGCAGATCTGAATTGTGGTCATGTGGTGTGCTCCTGGTTGTTTTACCCGGCCGGTGGTGGCGGCCGTTTGGGGTTACTGGTCCTGCGGGGTTGAATCGATCTGTTTCTTTGCCTGCTCCTCGTCGGCTGAATAGGCTCTGATGTCGATCCACGACGCCAGATGGCGGATATGGACGTACTTGAAGGATTTACGGCTGTCTTTGAGCGTGGTCACTGGCAATGGGATGCGGCCGTTGTCGAGGTCGGACGCGAACGTCTGTTCATTGAGATTGCGGAAGTACTGAAGGCGAAGCTTTTCCAGAGGAATAAGCACGTCGCCGAAGGTGCGGTAGAGCAGTTCAACGGTTACGGTTTCCGGTGTCGGCATCAGCCGGAGCGGGTTTTGATTGGTGTTGTTCATGGGCTTGCGTGGCCTCCTTGCGTTTGCATCTTGATGGGTGATTCCATGCGTTCAGGCAGTGCGTCTTGGTCAGCTCCCGCAGATGCTCCGGCACTTCGAGGAGCGCAGCGTTGCGCTCCTCGCGTGTGCGCATGGCAAGGATCTGGCGGGCGTACTCCCTAGGCCACGTCACGGTTGTCGGCCGGAATATCGGGGAGTTCGAGCCCTAGCTGCTCGGCCAGCCAGCGCATGCCGGCTTGCCGAACCTTGGTCGATTGGCTGTATTGCATGCCAGCAGTTTCGTGATACCAGGTGCCGTCCTTGATCCGCAGGTATTCGCGGTCGCGAACCGGGAAGGCCGGCAAGTTGCGGGCATTGAGAAGGCCTTTCTCGCGCATGAGCGCGATCAGCTTGGGTCGAGTGAGGCCGAAGTACTTGGCGGCTTTTTCCAGGCTACGTTCCATCTCGACCTCCTAGGCTGCATGCGCGGCGGGAGTCGCCACGGCAGCCAGGTGGTTGATGGATTCGGCTACTTGCTCGTAGATCTCGACATCTGTGCCGCACACGGTGAAGCACTTGGTGCGCGGGCGCTTCACGCCGATGCTCATGATGGTAGTGATGCCTGGGCGTGTTTGTGTGCGGTGGATGGCGACATGCAATGGGAGTTCGAAGCCCATGTCGAGGCTAAGTGAGCCGCCGGTGCGTACCAGCTCGAACACCTTCTGCCTATTCTCGACATCAAACCGCGCATATTGTCGGTTAGCGTGCGGGACGTTCTCTGGATCGGCTGTGTTACTGGGGGCAAGCGGGCCGTTGGCAATCTCTTCGATAAAGTCGGCCAGCTTGAGGTGCATCTTTTTTTCATTCTGCAAGGTCAGCGTGTGGCGCTCGCTGCCCAGTTCTACGGTGAAGAGGGTGTCTATGGCGCTTCGTTCAACCTTCAGGCGAAACGGCAGTGCTTCGCGTTGTGGCGTCGACCGCAGAGTGTGATTGAACGTCTCGCTCAGATTGACTTGGGCGTTGAGCAGTTGCAGCGTGCGGTTGTCGAGTTTGAACTTGCTCATGCTGCGTGCCCTCCGCCGTTCGGATCAAACGGTGCAGGTGCGGTGCGGGCCGCCAGCTTGGGTTTGTGGGGAATAAACGCGCATCCTAGGTACTGCGCTAGGCGGCGAATCTCCATGATGCGGGACGGGTTAGCAGCGGCCGGATGGACGTGCAGGGTGGCTGTGGTGTGCATGGTGTTGCCTCGCTCTGTGGTGGGAGAGTGAGGCAAGTAAACAATTTGTTTGGTTTGTGGTCAACACATTTTGTTTGGGTCAGATTAAAGATGGTCCCTTCAAAGGGCGGATTGACGACCACCAAAAAATTCGACCCAGAATCAGTACCCGTTGAGCCATTATCTGATCGAAGTCGTAATCTTCGTCAGCGTACTCGGTAGCATTGAAACTCCTCATTTTTAATCCTGTGGGGGTGCGCTGAAGAAATTTAATGCGGAAATGGCCGTCATGGTCGATAGCGTAAATTTCCCCGTCAATGATCCTGGTCATGCCTGTATCGATTCCGACGGTTGCGCCCGAAAGAATTAGCGGGTGGTTGCTGTTGCCGCTGTTGGTGGCAAACACTGCATTTGCAGGGTCCACTCCGCAGGTCCTCATAGTGGCCCTCGAAAAACGGAGCTTTGGCCCTGTAATCTCTTGGACTTCGGTGCGCGCAACCTTTCCTGGTCCGGAGGACAGTTCGACTTCCTTGTAAAGTCTCAACTCGACCTCGTCGTCATCTAGGGGGGTGTCGGAGTCCCAGGGAGCTAATGGCTCAAGGACATAAAGGGGGGAGTCATTGGCGGCGCGCTGCGGGTTGGAGCGTTCAGTGGTCGCCGTCCGCATAGGAACGTCTTTACCTTCCAGCCATTCGCGCTCCACAACCAATGTTGTCGCGACTTGGCCCGCCATGTATGCAGGTACGCCCCTGGCCTTCCAGTTCGTGATGTTTTGGTCGTTTTCCAAATCAAGCAGCCGCGCGAGCTCCGCGCCGGAAAGTCCGGAATCATCCAGTGCCTGACGAAAACGTTGCCCTTTTAGGTGTTGCGATTGTTTGCTCATAAACAGAATGTTACAGCCCTTGCATTCAAATGATAACAAACGTATTGTTTGGTTGTGTCATTCATTATGTTTGTGTAGGTGACGTCATGAGTACGCCTGATCAGGTGTTCGATTTGATAGTGCGGGTCGCAGAGGGGGCCGGTAAAAGCCCTTCGCAGCTAGCCAGAGAGTGTGGGGTTAGCCCTCAGCGCTTTTTTAATTGGCGGCGGCGGGGCGTACCAGTCGCTCAGGTTCGTCCACTTGCGAAAGCACTTTTAGGGGCTCTTCTGCCTCATGAGTTGCGGCCGGACTTGCCGGAGATATTCCCGGCTCCTGAAAACATCGCTGTCGTAAAAGCTGCATAGAAAAAAGGCGACCCAAGGGTCGCCCAGTTCCTCCCGGCACACACCACCACAGTGCTGTCGGGTCGCAATAAAGGTAGGCGGGCACACCACATGCAAAACCGCCAACCTTTATCGCGTTGCCAAGGCACGGATGCCTCGTGTTGCTGCCTTTTCCACCACAGATAGGGCAGCTGTTGCGCCAGAGGTAAACGACGGATCGTTTGCCTCGGCACGGTGCCGGTGTTGATCCTGAAGATCTAGCCGGCGTTTGGGCCCTTTCAAGCCACGCGGCAAATGTATCACCACTGCATGTCGCGCGGCACTGGCAACTTATAAGGATTAATGCCATGAGCCGTATCGCTCTAAGTTCTGTTGAGCGGGCACAGCGGGAAGTTCTGCCGCTCGACCTCGCGCTTTACCATGCCGCAAGGGATTACCCGGGTGGCGCCGCTGCCATCGCCGCCACCACCGGCCGGAACCCCACCACGCTGCAACACAAACTTTCTCCCACCCATCCCAGTCACTCTGTGAACATCCAAGAGTTCGGCGAGATCCTGGAGCTGACCAAGGACCGCCGCATTCTCGATGCCGTGCATGCGCTGGTCGGCGACACGGTCTGGCAGGAGTTGGCCGAAGCCTATACCGACGACATGTCCGAAACCTTGACCACCGGCATCGCTGTTTATCTTCGCCAAGTGGCCGATCTGACTGTCGTTTGGGCCAAAAGCATTGGCGACGGCAAGGTGGATGACGGTGAGTTAGCTGAAATACGTCAGCAAGTGTTTCGCGGCATCCAAGGACTTCTGGGAATGTTCAACCGCGCCTCGTACGTCAATCAGAAATCGCGGGGTACTGACCATGGCTGATATCGCCGACTTCGCGAATGACCTGGTGCAGGAGCGACTTGATCAAGCCCTTGCTGCACATAACGCAGCCAAACCTGTGTTGGCGACGCATTCTTTCCTTTTTTGCGTAAGTTGCGACGACCCTATCCCAGAGGCTCGCCGACTTGCCCTGTCGGGTTGCGATCTGTGTGTTATTTGTCAGTCCGCTGTCGAGTCGCGGGAGGCCCGCCATGCTCGATGAGGTTATGGGGCAATTCGCAGATTACGGACTCGAACCTGAGCAGCCGTTGGTATTCGGCAAACTGACCCGCTGCAAAACCTCCCAGGACAAGGGCAAGGAAAAAAACGGTTGGTATGTGCTTCATGAGCACCGCACCGAAAAAAACGAAACACTGATCTTCGGTAGTTTCGGTGACTGGCGTTCCGGTGAGACCCAGAAAGTTAAGGTCAAGGCCGGGCGTATGAGCCCCGAAGAGCGCGAAGTCATGCGCGCTCGTCAGGAGGAGGCAAAGCGCAAGGCTGCTGAGATCGCGGCCAACGCTGCACGGCGTGCGGCCAACCGTGCCGCAGGTTTGTTCAAGCGCATGCCTGAGAAGGGTAAGAGCGCCTATCTGGATCGAAAGCAAATCGTTGGATTCAAAGTTCGCTATGCGCCACGAACCGGCGCATTTTTAGTGCCTATGTGCAACGTGCGAGATCAAATCGTAGGCCTGCAGGTGATCTTCCCGGCAAAGCAAGAAGACACCGGGCGCGACAAGGCCTACTGGCCCGCCGGCATGTCGAAGGAAGGCGCGTTCCATCTGATTGGCCCGCACCCGGAACCGGGGGAGCCGGTGCTGGTATGTGAGGGCTATGCCACGGGCGCTAGCCTGCACATGGCCACGTCGCTGACAGTCGCTATCGCATTCGATGCGGGCAACCTGCTGCCGGTCTCCAAGGCCATGCGCGAGCGTTTCCCCGGTTGCCCATTGATCCTCTGCCGAGACGATGACTGGAAAACCAAACGCCCCAATGGCGAGCCTTGGAACCCAGGTGAAGAAAAGGCCAACAACGCCGCGTTGATCGTCGGTGGCCAGGTGGTCGGACCCGTCTTCTCGGGCGAGCGTGAGATCAAGTGGACCGACTTCAACGATCTGCATATTGCCGAAGGCTTGGAGGCTGTCCGCCGCCAGGTGTTGGCGGTGGTCAAGCCTCCTGCTGCTGGTGGTTGGAAGGATCAACTGGCCCGCACCGAAAACGGCTCCCTGATTGCGCATATGCAAAACGTCGAGCTGATTCTGGGCAATGACGAACGTTGGGCCGGCGTCATCGGTTATAGCGTGTTCAGTTCCAAGATCGTCAAGCTGCGATCCGCCCCCTTCGGCGGCGGGGCCGGGGATTGGGCCGACATCGATGACATGCGGGTGATGAAGTGGCTCGCGCAGCAATACAACCTGCGGGTTAAGGCATCCCATGTGATCGAGGCGGTCAGCGTGGTTGCCCACGACCATTCTTTTCACCCGGTGCGTGAGTACCTGGAGAAGTTGGAGTGGGACCGTGTCCCTCGGCTGGAAACTTGGCTGACCGACGTGTTGGGTGTTCACGCTACCGAATACTCGGCCAAGGTCGGCAAGCGTTGGCCTATCTCTGCGGTGGCCCGGGTCATGCGCCCAGGCTGCAAGGCCGACTCGGTGATGATTCTCGAGGGTGGGCAGGGAGAAGGTAAGTCCACCGCCATGGGCATTCTCGGCGGTGAGTGGTTCATGGACACGCCCTTTGCCCTTGGCGACAAGGACAGTTTCCAGGCAATACGCGGCAAGTGGATTGTCGAACTGGGGGAGCTTGACAGCTTCAACAAGGCCGAAAGCACCAAGGCCAAACAGTTCTTCTCGGCGTCCACCGACACCTACCGCGAGAGCTACGGCCGCAGAACGAACGACGTGCCACGCCAGTGTGTGTTTGTGGGTACCACCAACCAAGAGGAATACCTCAAGGACGCCACGGGTAACCGACGTTACTGGCCGGTGTTCTGCAACAAGGTCGACTTGGAGCAGCTGCGCGAGATCCGTGATCAGCTCTGGGCTGAAGCGGTGTTCTGCTTCGAGGCTGGCGATATCTGGTGGGTGACGAAGGACGAGTCATGGATGTTCGCCGAGGCACAGGACGAGCGCTTTGTAGTGGACGAGTGGGAAGGGCCGATCCTGACCTGGTTGGAAGAGTCGCAGCTCGGCGAGACCGCCACCGGCAACGAGATCCTGACCCAGGCCCTCAAACTGGACTTCGGTCATTGGGGCAAGCCTGAACAGATGCGGGTCGGCGCGATCATGCATCGGCTGGGCTGGCGCAAGAAACGTATGCCAGCGTTGGCGAAAAGCGGTGTCCGCCAGTGGGCCTATCAGAAGCCTGCAACGTGGGGGCGTGCGTCTGCATTGCAGCAGGCGGTGGTAGAGGAGCCTTGCTTTGATTAAGCGAATCGATGAGATGCTCAAGCTCTGGGCGCAGGATCTGCACTCGCCGATTCCTGAAACCTATGGTGGAGCGAGTGGGGGCAACATGATTGCCATGCTGATGGAGTGCAAGGGTGAGCTGATACGTGGCACGCGGGGTAGTCGAGTGCTGTTGGATGAGTCGGTGGATATCGAGCTGATCGTCAACAAGCATTTGCCGGCGCAGCTGTCGGTGGTGGTGTGGGAGCACTACTGCAACCACGAAAGCTTTCTGTCGCAGAAGTACACCCATTGCGGTTGCAGTCGCGATACCTATTATCAGCGTCTGCATGAAGCGCACCTGCACATCGCAGGTCTGTTGATGGGGAAGGCTGCATGACCCCTGGCGTCACTCCGCATACCCCTGTCCTACTGTCCGGCCTTGTCCGACTGCCATTTAATGCGGTCGGACAAGTGCAGGCCGCGCCGTTGCTGGGCTGTCCTACTGTCCAACCTTTGCTCGCACCATGCACACGTAAGCATAGCGGGCACGTAGTCGCGCCCATGGCGCGCACGCGTGCTTTTAGCTTTCTTTCTATACACAAGGAAAAGTTAAGTAAGGTAGGACAGTAGGGCAGAGTCCCGAATTTAAGGGGCTGTAGCTGTCCTACTTCGACTCTGAATAGTGGGACAGGTAGGACAGCGCCAGAGGCGCTGAAAGCCGAAATAAAGATATTCACCGACATTGCCTAGACGTAGCCCAGACATTCACCGGGTGGCATTAAAGTGGGGTTGCTGCCACCGGAATCCACCTGTAAAAAGTAGTCATCTTCGATAGGTGCGACCGCAGAGAGCGGTAGGCACCACACACCAAACCCGGCCATTGCGCCGGGTTTTTGCGTTTATGGAGTAGGGCGATGACGAACGAGCAGCAAGCGCTGGCAGAGATGCCAATCTGGTTAGTGATCGTCCTGGCCTTGGTCGGCGGCGTATCGGGCGAGATGTGGCGAGCCGACAAGGATGGGGCGCGGGGCTGGGTGCTGTTGCGACGCCTGGCGCTACGGTCGGGTGCCTGTATTGCCTGTGGGGTGTCGGCGATGATGTTGATGATCGCTGCCGGCATGTCGATCTGGGCGGCGGGCAGCTTGGGTTGTCTGACCGCGATGGCTGGCGCCGATGTTGCCATCGGCCTTTACGAGCGCTGGGCGGCGAAGCGGCTGGGCGTCTGCGAAGTGCCGCCCACCGGCGGTGAACAGGGGTGATGTTTCCGGCCCGGGCCTCCGAAAATCACCGGGGACCCTGGGGTTTTCCGGGGGGTACGGGGTCGGAAACCCGCGGGAAAGTGTTAGCGGCAGGGTTGCCAGCTTACTGAAATTCAATCCATTGAAATTGAAAGGTTTGCATTGAAAAGCCGTTGAAAAGGAGGGCTTATGACAGAACCAATGTACCTGTCAAAGAGCGCCTTCGCGGCTCGGATCGGCAGGGCGCCCAGCTACATCACCTGGTTGAAAAACAACAACCGTCTGGTACTCACCGCCGACGGCAAACAGGTCGATGTCACGGCCAGCGAAGCGTTGATTCGCGACACCGCTGACCCCAGCAAGGCCGCCGTTGCTGATCGGCATCACCAAGATCGGCTGCAGCGTGACGTGTACAGCCAGCTGTCCAGCCAGGTCGAGCCGACTTCAACGGCTGCGCCGCCGCCAGTGATTGTCCCTACCGGGCAATTGCCGGACTTCCAGAAAGCGCGCGCACTGCGCGAACACAACCTGGCCCAGCTCGCCGAGATCGAGTTGCACAAGGCCAAGGGTTCACTGGTGTCGGCGTCAGCGGTCCATACCGGAGCCTACAACGCTGGTCGGATGCTCCGTGATCAGTTGCTGGGTATGCCTCCACAGCTGGCACCCGAACTGGCTTCCATGACCGACCCTTGGGAAATCGAAAAACACCTGACGGCGGCGATCCGTCGCGCGCTGGAGGATGCCGAGCGCATCTCTTCAGCGGACCTGGAACACGCACTAACTACGAGTTGACCTTATGCCCACGGACATTCCTGACGGTGCAGAGGTGTACCGCGAGGCGTATTTCCGTGGGCTGCGGCCCGACCCGGATGTCTGGATCGATCAGTGGGCCGATGAGTACATGCGCATTCCGCGTGACACCGGCGCCGCTGAGCCCGGCCAGTATCGGACCTCGCGGACACCGTATGCCCGCGAACCCATGCGGTGCCTGTCGCCGGCTCACCCCTGCAAGCGCGTAATCACCATGGTCGCGTCGCAGCTGATGAAAACCCAGATTGGTCTGAACTGGATCGGTGGCCTGATGCACATGGCGCCGTCGAACATCCTGGCGCTGTTGCCCAGTCTGGGTCTGGCCAAGCGGGTGTCGTCGCGGATCGGCAAAACCATCAAGGCGACACCGGTATTGCGCGAGCGTGTCGCGGCCAACCGCTCTCGGGACTCGCGCAATACCATGGACACCAAGGAGTTTGAGGGTGGGACGTTGTACGTCACCACCGCCGGCTCGGCGGCCAACCTTTCGGAACTGTCGGCGCGCTACGTGTACGGCGACGAGATTGATCGCTGGGAGGTAGACATTGGCGAGGAGGGCGATCCTATCGAGCTGGCGGAAACTCGGGGCAGTACCTTCGGCCGTAACGCCAAGTTCTACTTCTCCAGCTCACCGACGATCAAGGGTGCGTCGCGAATTTCCGACCTGTTCGACGGCAGTGACCAGCGTCACTACTACGTGCCGTGTCCGAGCTGCGGCTACATGCAAACCCTAGAATGGGAGCGTCTGCATTACTCGAAGGATTACAGCGTGGTGCACTATCAGTGCGCTGGTCCTGACTGCGACGTGCTGATCGAGGAGTTCCACAAGGGGGAAATGCTCACCAACGGCGAGTGGCGTGCCCACGCCGAAGGCGATGGTGAAACAGTGGGTTTTCATCTCAACGCGCTGTATTCGCCGCTTGGCTGGATGGACTGGAAGTCGCTAGCCAAGCAATTCGAGAAGGCCAAGAAGGCCCAGGCCAAAGGCGATCTGGAACCGATGCAGGTGTTTTACAACACCCGTTTGGCGAAGGTTTGGGACAGCGCGCAGGAGCAAACCAAGGCCGATACCTTGCGCAAACGGGCACGGTTGGAACTCTTCGGGCTGGGGTCGATGCCGGCGGCGGTGCTGATGATCACCGGTGCCGTCGACGTACAGGCCAATCGCCTGGAGTTCATGGCCATGGGCTGGGGCGTTGGCATGGAGCGCTGGGTCATCGATTACCAGATCGTCTCGGGCGACCCCGCCGATGAGCGCACCTGGGCCGCATTGGACGAATTGCTCAAGGCCAAGTACCGCCATCCGTGCGGTGTGGGCCTGAGCATTCTTGCAGTCGCGGTCGATTCTGGTGGTCACCACACCGATGAGGTGTACCAGTTCTGCCGCGTTCGCCGCTGGCGCAACGTGTTCGCCATCAAGGGTGCCAGCAAACCCGGAAAACCGGTCATTGCTCAGCGCCCGTCCATGGTCGACGTGACCTGGAAAGGCCAGACCGAACGCAACGGCGCCGAGCTGTGGTTCGTCGGTACCGATACGGCAAAGGACTGGATCTACAACCGCTATCCATTCGAAGCCGGCCCGGGTGCATTGCACTTCGCCAATGACTTGCCCGACGACTTCTTCGATCAGTGTGTCGCGGAGCGCAAGGTGGCGCGCTACATCCGTGGTCACAAGCGTATCGAATGGGTCAAGGGCAAGGCCGAGCGCAACGAAGCGCTCGACCTGATGGTGTACTGCCTGGCCATGGCGCATTACCTGGGCCTCAACCGCTACAAGGAACACGACTGGGAGCGGGTGCGTCAGTCTCTGGCGCAGTCAGGATTGTTCGACGAAGCGTTGGGTATCAAGCCCGTGCAAGGCGAGCGCATCAGCAATCCCGAGCAGGCTACAGCCGCTGTCGTACCACAACCGGCTCCGCAACCCGTTGCTCCCGTCGTGCCATCGCGACAAGCCGCTCCGCCACCTCAACGCCGCAGCTCCAGCAGCGGTTACCTGAAGAGACGCTGATATGTCATTTACCCAAAAGCACCTCGACGCGGTTGAGGCGGCCATCGCGCGCGGTGAAAAAACCGTGCGTTACACCGACCGTACCGTGGAATACCGCTCCGTCGACGAGCTGCTCAAAGCACGAGACGAGATCCGCACCTCACTGGTGAACTCGGCCGGGCCGCGCTCTCGCGTCGTTCGGCTTTACCACGGGGGCAAAGGACTCTAATGGCCCGCTATCCGACGCTCACCCGTAACGGATTCGTGTTGCCGTCGAACATCAAGGCCAGTTACGAAGGCGCCGGTGAGGGCCGTCGCTCCACTGGCTGGGATGCGCCGGACAACGGAATCAACAGCATCAACACCCCGGCACTGCGCAATCTGCGCTCACGGTCGCGGGCAGCGGTTCGCAATGACCCGTATGCCTACAACGTGATCGACAAGCGCGTCAGCAACTTGATCGGTACTGGTATCACGCCGCGACCGAAAACCGACGACGAAGCCCTGCGCAAACTGCTGCAGGAACTCTGGGATGACTGGGTTGATGAATCGGACGCAGACGAGCGCACCGACTTCAACGGCCAGCAGGCGTTGGTGGCCCGCACAGTGGAAACTTCGGGCGAATGTTTTGTTCGTTTGCGTCCGCGTGGTTTGGACGAAGGTCTTGCGGTGCCTTTGCAGGTACAGATTCTGGCCCCAGAGTTCGTGCCGCATGACAAGTTCGAGACCACCCGCGATGGCAACTTCATTCGGGCCGGCATTGAATTCACACCCGGCGGCAAGCGCGTGGCGTACTGGATGTACCTGGCGCATCCCCGCGATGCCTCGTCGCTGAACGCGGGTTACAACCAGCTGGTGCGCGTACCGGCGGCGCAGGTGCTGCACATCTTCGAACCGGTCGAGCCGGGCCAGTTGCGCGGTGTGCCGCGCCTGTCTCCGGTGTTGAAGCGCTTGCGCAGCCTCGACAACTACGACGACGCGGTGCTGTTCCGTCAGGAAGTGGCAAACCTGTTTGCCGGTTTTATCAGCCGGCCAGCCCCTGAGTCCGGCCCCGTGCCGAGAGACCCGGTCACCGGCCAGCCGCTGAGCATGGATCGCGACGGCTTCACGCCGATGGTCGCGCTGGAGCCCGGCACCATGCAGGAGTTGGGGCCGGGTGAAGAGGTTGAGTTTTCTAAGCCACCGGACGCGGGTAACAACTATCCCGACTTCATGCGGCAGCAGCTGATGGCCGCTGCGGCAGGGACCGGGACGCCATACGAGATCCTCACCGGCGACATGCGTGAGGTCAACGACCGGGCGTTGCGGGTCGTGCTCAACGAGTTTCGGCGCCGTTTGGAACAACTGCAGTTCAGTGTGTACGTGCACCAGCTGTGCCGCCCGGTTAGGGCGGCCTGGATGGACATGGCTGTGCTGTCCGGTGTCCTCAAGCTGGATGACTACGCCCAGCGGCGCCGTGAGTACCTGCGTACCCGTTGGGTACCGCAAGGCTGGGCTTACATCCAGCCAGTGCAGGACGTACAAGCGCGACGGATGGAAGTGCAGGCCGGCTTCGCCTCACGCAGTGAGATGGTCCTGCGAACCGGTTATGACGCTGAAACGGTCGACGCCGAAAACGCCGCCGATCTGGCCCGGGCTACAGCCCTTGGCCTCAATTACACCACTCTTGAAGCGTTCGTCCCCGTCGACGATAAGGAGCAATCATGAGCAAGAAGACGCGGCCACGCGTTTATAACCGGGCGGGTAAACGCGTGCAGGTGCAGGACAAGACCTGGTACGCGTTGCAGGCCAACGGCGAAGCTGCCGAGCGGGTGATCGAGGTTTTCGTCTACGGCGAGATCGGCGCCTGGGGCATTACCGCCAATCAATTTGTGCAAGATCTGCGTGCCATGGACGACGGCGTTTCGCCGGTGATCGCGGCCTTCAATAGCATCGGTGGCGACTTGTTCGATGGACTGGCGATGCACAACGCGTTGTCACGTTTGGGGGAGCGCTGCACCGGCCGTATTGACGCATTGGCGGCCAGTGCGGCCAGCGTGGCGGTGTGCGGCGCGCACCGAGTTGTGATCGCGTCCAACGCAATGCTGATGATCCACAACCCGTGGACTTACGCAGCCGGTGATGCCGAAGACTTCCGCAAAGTGGCCGACGTCCTCGATCAGACGATGGAAGCCATCATTGCGGCCTACAAGGCGAAGGCTCCGGACATCGATGAGGATGAGTTACGGCGCCTGGTTGCCGCTGAAACCTGGCTGACCGCCAATGAGGCGGTGGCCCTGGGGCTGGCCGATGAAGTCGGTGACGGTGTCACGGTGAAGGCTTGCCTCGGCCAGGGTGCCGTGTTGCAGCGCTACCAGCATGCGCCGGCCGAACTACTGGCTCAGCTCGACGAGCCAGCTGAGTCCGATCCCGAGTTAGAGCTCGACGATCCACCCTTGGTACCGCCTGTGATCGACTCGGCCAAGCTGGCCCTGTTGATCACCCAGCGATGCGCCGAGTCGGGCATCAGCAACCTCGTCGAGCCGCTGATCAGCTCCACCAGGCTCGAAAGTGACGAGATCGTCCAGGCTGGTCTTACGCGTGCCAAGGCCGTGAACGACCTGTGTGTAGCCGCGCGTTTGCCCGAGTTCAGCGTCGAGTATGTCGCGGCGGGCCTGGACGTTGCGGCGGTCCGAGCGCGGTTGTTCGACAAGATCGTCAGCAGCGGCAAGGGCTTCGAAATTGATAGCAGCTTGCCGCTGAACAATGACCCGGCACCGCAGGTGCAAGCCAAACAACCTGATCCCACTTCGATCTGGGCTGCTCGACAAGCCGCTCAATCTGGAACTGCGCATGGCGCGAAAGGAGCAAGAGCATGACCATCAAAAAAGAACCGATCCACGCTGGTGAGTTTCTGCTGTCCGAAGGGACCGGGAACATCTCGCGTGAAGCGATCAACGTCACCGCCGGTCCCGCGCTGGAACCAGGTCAGATCCTCGGCCTGGTAACGGCCACCGGCGAGTTCGCCCCGTACGCCCCGGACGCAGAGGACGGCAGCGAGACCGCCGTCGCCATTCTCTTCGGTCCGTTGGGCGAGTCGGATGTAGTGCGACGCGGGCGGGCGGTGGTGCGGTTGGCGGAAGTCAGCGAAGCCCATCTGACCGGGTTGGATCTGGACGCTGAAAAGGCGCTGGCCACTCACTTTCTGATCGTTCGCTAAGTCGATCACCCAACTTCATGCCCCCGCTTTGAGCGGGGTTTTTCATTTCTGGAGAGTACCCATGGCCGAGATCGCCATTTTTGACGACGAAGCGTTTACCGTTACCGCGCTGACCGCTGCCCTCAATGACCAACCCTACCTGCCGGGTCGTATCAGTGCCCTGGGCCTGTTTCGCGAGGAAGGCATCACCACCCTGACCGTACAGATCGAAAAGGACGGCGACACCCTGGCTCTGGTGCCGGCCGGTGAGCGCGGCGGTTCGGGCTTGGTGGTCGCGGCCAGCAAGCGCAACCTGATCCCGTTCAACACCGTGCACCTGCCGGAGCGCTTCACGATCAAGGCCGACGAGATCCAGGGCATTCGTGCCTTCGGTACGCGCACCGAGCTCCAAGCGGTGCAGGATGTGGTCAATGCCCGCTTGGCCAAAGCGCGGCGTCAGTTGGATGCCACGCATGAATTCCAGCGCATGGGCGCGCTCAACGGGCTGATCCTCGATGCCGATGGTTCGACGGTGCTGTTGGACCTTTACGATCGCTTCGGTGTGTCGCGTCAAAAACTGCCCATGGGCTTGGCGGATCCGAACACTGAACTGCGGGTTAAATGCGGCGAAGCATTGGACATGCAAGAGGATGCGCTCGGCAGTGTGACCAGCACCAGTTCCCGCGCCTTCTGCGGCAAGACTTTCTGGAACAAGCTGATCGTTCATAAGTCTGTCAAGGAGACCTACCTCAACAGTCAGCAGGCGGCTGCTTTGCGTGGTGATGCCCGTGAAAGCTTCGAGTTCGGCGGCATTATCTGGGAGCGCTACCGTGGCAAGGTGGCCGGCGTGTCTTTCGTTCACGACGACAAGGCGTTGTTGATCCCCGAAGGCGTGCCGGATCTGTACATCTCGGTGTTTGCCCCGGCCGACTACATGGAAACGGTCAACACCCAAGGCATTCCGTACTACAGCATGCTGGAACCGCTGCCATTCAACAAAGGCGTGGCCGGTGAAGCCCAGTCCAACCCGTTGCACCTGTGCACGCGGCCACGCGCGCAGATCCTTCTGGAACTCTGACCGTGGCGTTCCGCGACCTGGTCGCCGAGGTCGACGCGGTGGTGTTCGAAACGCTGGGCGACAGCGCGCGGATCGAAGGCCGGGAGGAGCCGGTCCTCGGCATGTTCGCGGCGCCCTGGCTGCAGCCGAAGTTCGGCAAGCTCAACACCGGGTTGCGCGAGCCACGTTTTGAGATCCGAGTTAGCGATTCCCACGGCCTGGAGCAGGGCCTGTTGGTCAGCATCGATCTACCTGCTTTGGACGGCGGTGGCGATTATGACCTGCTGCAGCTGGAACCCAGCGGTGATGGGTTGGTCGCTTTGATCCTGAGGATGCGTGCATGAGCGTCGGTAGCCACTTCAAGTCGTCGGCCGGCGGCGGGATGATCTCCATCCAGTCGTCGTCGGCGGACCTGCAAGCGTTCCAGGACTTTGCCAAGGTGGTGCCCAAGGCCGCTGCGGCCGCGCATCGTCGAGCGATCAACAAGACGCTGGGTTGGTTGCGCACGCACATCGCCCGGGCGGTCAGTCGGCAGGAGCGCATCGCGGTCGCAGCAGTGCGTCAACGATTGCGCAGTTACCCGGTCACCGGTGGGGCCATGAGCGGCAAGCTGTGGTTTGGCTTGAACGCCATCGAGTCCAGTCGGATCGGCCGAGCGCGGCAGACTGGCAGCGGCGTGTCGGTGGCTGGGCGTCGTTACCAGGGCGCCTTCCTCAAACAGGTCTACGGCAACAAGCCTGATATCTGGATCCGTACGGCGAGCAAGCATTTCGATGCGGAAGATTACCCTGACAGTACGGTGTCCTCAGGAGGCGGGCCGAGTTCGGGTTGGGTCGCTGAAAACGGCAGCCGGTTTCCACTGGCCAAGGCGAAGGTGTCCTTGGAACAGGCGCGACCGCATTTTGAAAGCTGGGTGCGCAAGGCGGATGAACGCTTGCTGCAAATCCTGCAGCAGGAACTCAACTTCGAGCTGCAAAAGTACTTGAGGAGTTAGTGCCGTGTCGGAAGAGCCTTTTAGCCTGGATCAGCTTTATCGGGCCATTGAGCAACAACTGCTGGCGGAGCTACCGGGTGTGTGTGCGGTGACAGCCTGGCCGAATATTAAGGATCGTGTGGCGCTGCCGGCGGTGTTCTTGGAGATAGCCGAGATTGAACCGGGCATCGATATCGGCACCGGGGAAACGACCCTAGTGTGCAGGTTCGAGGCACGTATCGTCGTCGACCCGATCAAGGCGCACCATCATCAGCAGGCCGTGCAACTGGCCACCCAGCTCGCGGTGATTTTGCGGGCGCAGACTTGGGGGCTGGCAGTTGAACCGGCGGTATTCATTCAGGCTGGGCAGGATTGGACCCGGCCTGAGCTGGATGGCTACACCGTCTGGTTGGTGGAGTGGCATCAGCAGATCTACCTCGGTGCACAACAATGGCCATGGCCTGATGAGCAACCGGGTTCGCTGTGGTTCGGTATCAATCACGATCCGAAAGAGCAGTTTTTCCCAGCGGATGATGTGCCATGAGCTACGCCCTTGCTGAACATGACCGCATGATTGCCGCCATGTTGATGCCTTGCGTAGTGGTCGGTGTGGATTTGGCTGCAGCCACTGTTCGAGTGCAGGCCGGTGATTGGGTCAGCGCGTGGGTGCGTTGGCACAGTCTGGCCGCCGGCAAGGCCCGTCACTGGCGCGCGCCGAGCCTGAACGAACAGGGTGTGCTGTTCAACCCCAGCGGCCAGGCGGGTATGGGCACCTTCATTCCTGGGCTCTACGGTGATGCCGGTGGACAGCCGGACAACCGCGACCACGTGGAAGTCTGGCGCTTTGATGATGGCGGTTCGCTGGTCTACGACTGGCAGGCTAAGACCTACAGCATCACCCTACCGAGCGGCACGGTGACCATCAAGGTCGCCAGCACGGAGGTGGTCGTAACAGACGCTGCCGTCAACGTGACGACCGGGAACATCACCCTGAAAGCGGCGGTGACCATCGACGGCGCCTTGCACGTCACAAACGGCATCACCAGTGCCGGCGCAATCATCGACGCCACCGGCAACAGCAACCACCACACACACTGAGGTCAAAATGATCGACGAGCCGATTTCTGAAAAGCCGGCGTTTGACGTTGAGACAATCGTGAAGCTGTTGGAAGGACAGATTGCCCAGCATTACGACGCGTATCGAATGCGTAGTCGCTGGCCAATCATCTTGCGCGAGGCAAATCCGGAAGACGTTGCTGAAGCGCTGGTGCGGGTGTTGAGTCATGGCCGATACGTGCCGCGCGAACAGCGTTCGATAGTGACGAACATCACTATCACTTGTAGTGGTGGTGATCCGGTCGCGATTGCAGATGCGGTGGCAAAGACTGTCACGGCGAGGTGTCCGTAGTTTTCAACCCTCTATATCTATCAGCCCGCCCAGTGCGGGTTTTTTCACATCTGGAGCATGCTTTATGAGTAAGTCTAGAGCTGATGGCCCTTCCGCCGAAGTCGCTGAAGCCATTGCAGTGCCAGGATTAAAACCAGCACCGTTGGGTTTTCCTGCTACTGCTTTTATAGCTGAGTCCATCGGTCCCCCGCGCGTTTTTCGCGACAAGCTTTTCACCTCACGCACTCTGATTCTGCCCGACGGCGTCACGTTGTCCGTAGTGGCCGGGCGCGTCACTGCTTGTGGTGATGACCAATATGCCTTTTTGAAAGCGCATCCAGATCTGGAGCAATTACCGGAGTAACCAAAATGATCGGAATGGATCGCCACACCGGCCAGCCCATTTCCGGCATCGAGCATTTGCGGCAGTCCATCGGGGACATTTTGGGCACTCCGCTGGGCAGCCGGCGGCATCGACCAGAGTACGGCAGCTCGCTCCGGCGTTTTGTCGACCTGCCCGTTAACGAGGGCTGGAAAAGCTCCGTGCAAGCCGAAGCGGCCAGGGCCTTGGGGCGTTGGGAGCCACGCTTGAAGCTGGATCGGGTGCGGGTCATTTCGGTGATCGGCGGACAAATCAATCTGAAGGTCGCCGGCAAGTACCAAGGCGACGACGTCATGTTGGAGGTGGACGTATGAGCATCGTTGATCTGTCGTCGCTTCCTGCGCCAAGCGTGCTGGAACCGCTGGACTTCGAAGAGGTGTATGAGGAAGGCCTCGGGGTCTTTCGTGGACACATGGGCGATAACTGGAGTGCGGCGCTGGAAAGCGACCCGGTGACCAAGGTGTTGGAGGTGGGCGCCTACATCAAGGTCGGGAACCGTGCCCGGGTCAACGATGCCGGCAAGGCGTTGTTACTGGCACACGCCATCGGCGACGACCTCGACCACCTGGGGGCCAACGTCAACCTCAAGCGGCTGGTCATTCAGGCCGCAGATCCGCTGTCAGTGCCTCCGGTACCGGAGGTCAAGGAAGAAGACGACCCGTTCCGTGAGCGTATCCAGTTGGCTTATGAAGGGCTGACCACGGCCGGCCCGCGTAACAGTTACATTCTGCACGCACGCAATGCGTCGGGTCTGGTCACTGATGCCACGGCCGAAAGTCCGTCACCGTGCAACGTTACGGTCACGGTTCTTAGTTCCGTGGGCAAAGGCGTGGCCAGTCCTGAGCTGCTGGCCACGGTCAAGGCTGGGCTGAATGACGAGGATGTCAGGCCGGTGGCCGATCGCGTGACGGTGCAGGGCGCGCAGATTATCGACTACCGCATCGATGCCATTTTGCACATGAGCAGTGGTGGGCCTGAGGCGGACGCCAGTCTGGTCGAGGCAAAAAAACGCATTAACGACTGGATCAATCCGCGCAAGCGCCTGGGGGTTGAGGTGGCGCGTTCGGCGGTGGACGCGCAACTGCATGTCGCCGGCGTGTCTCGGGTTGAGCTGGTTGGCTGGGTGGACCTGGCCCTAACCAAGGCCCAGGCGGCGTACTGCACCGAAGTCACCGTAAATCTGGCGGTCTGACATGAACAGTCTACTGCCGAGCAATAGCACGCAACTGGAGCGCGCTCTGGAAGCGGCGTTCTACGAAAAGACGATTGTCCCGCTGCGCACGCTTTACAACGCCGACACTTGCCCGGTGCATTTGCTGCCGCACCTGGCATGGGCCTGGTCGGTCGATCGCTGGGATTACCGGTGGAGCGAGGCGACCAAACGCGCAGCCATCAAGGCGTCGTATTACATCCATGCCCACAAGGGCACCATCGGCGCCTTGCGCCGGGTGGTCGAGCCGCTGGGCTACCTGATCGAGATTGTCGAGTGGTTCAACACGGTGCCGGAGGGGGTGCCGGGCACCTTCGCGCTCAAGGTCGGCGTGCTGGACACCGGGATCACCGAGGAAATGTATCAGGAGCTGGAACGCCTGATCGACGATGCCAAACCGGTGACCCGGCATCTGACGAGCTTGGCGATCAGCCTCGAAACCCAAGGTGTTTTGAACGTCGCAGTCAGCGTTTACGAGGGCGACGAAATCGACGTTTACCCACCGGTTATACGTGACATCGAGGTCAGCGGCACCCTCGGCGTGATTGGCCGCGAACACTCCATAGACACCCTGGACGTTTATTATGATTGATGCGAATTCGCAGTTTTTCGCCACCCTCACGAATGTGGGGATGGCCAAGCAGGCGAACGCCGACGCGCTCGGTGTTGCCTGGACCTTTGCTCAAATGGGCGTGGGGGATGCCAACGAAACCGACCCCATCCCCAGCGTAGCGCAAACCAGTCTTATCAATGAGCGCCGGCGCCGGCCACTGAATCAGGTGCGGGTCGACCCGAACAATGCGGCGGTGATCATTGCCGAGCAGATTATTCCGGCCGATGAGGGGGGCTGGTGGATTCGCGAAATCGGCCTGTACGACGCGGACGGCGATCTGGTGGCGGTGGCCAACTGCGCGCCTAGCTTCAAGCCGTTGCTGGCGCAAGGCTCGGGCCGAACGCAAGTGGTTCGGATGAATTTCATGGTGGCCAGCACCGGCAACATCACGCTGAAAATTGACCCGGCGGTGGTGTTGGCGACCCGTGAATACGTCGATCTGCGGATCATGGAAGAGCTGTGCAAGCTCGACAGCAAGCAATCGGTGCGCGCGGCCACCACGGCCAACATCGCGCTGGCCGGGCTTCAAACTATTGACGGCGTGGCCCTGGCGGCCGGTGATCGTGTGCTGGTGAAAAACCAGGCCGTGGCCAAGGATAATGGCATTTACCTGGCTGCGGCGGCGGTGTGGGCGCGGGCGCCTGATACCAACACCAATGCCGAAGTGACCTCGGCGCTGCTGACGTCGGTTGAGCAAGGCGCCTCCCAGGCCGACACCCGTTGGCAGTTGATCACCGATGGCGCAATTGTGGTTGGCACCACGGCGCTGACGTTTCAGAACGTGACGGCGGGCTTTGCCCCGATCGACTCGCCGGCGCTGGTTAACCCCACGGGGAACACACCGGCACAGTTCGACGCTTCGCTGCGACTGGTCAATGCGGCGTTCTTGAAGCGCATGGGGGTTGAATACGGCGACTACACCAACTACTCGGCGTCAGCTGTGCTGACGGTGGCGGACGTCGGCAAGGTGGCGGCTTTTGCTTCTCCCACCGGTTCGGCAATGGTGGCCACGCTGCCCACAGGGGCTTTGATTCCGCGCGGCGCCGTGGTTGAGGTTCTCTGTGGCCAGGGAACATTAACGGTTACGGCCGGAGGCACCGACATCATCGACGCCGTGAACTACGTCGGCAACATTGCGATTGGCCTCGGTGATAGTGCCATATTTGTGCGCATTGGCAGCTTGTGGCGCTTGATCGACGGCGCGGCCGCGCTGAAATACGCCGGCGTCATGTCTGGCCCGAATTGGACGACGCCGGCACAGTTCTCCAACGATAAATCCTTCTCTACCACCGAATACGTTCGGCGCCAGGGTCTGCAATATTCCAGTTACCTGACGGTCTCGGCCAGCACCGTGTTGACGTTGAGCGAGGTGGGTGGCCTAACCAGCTTTTCCAACCCTTCGCCGCTGGGTTGTACGCTGCCGGCGACCAATACCATCCCCGCGCCGACGGCGGCGATTATTACCGTCGCGTGTGCGGGGTTGGGTTTGGTAACGGTGGTGCCAGCGGCGGGGGACACGCTTACCACAGTGACCGGAGTGGTCGGGAACATCGTTCTTGGGCTTGGAGATACCGCCGAATTTATCCGCCTCGCTGGGCAGTGGCGCTTGATCGGTGGCACGGCCGCGGTGCGTTACTCCGCATCGTTCGCCGGCACGAACACTGCGATCAGCTATCAAAAACTGCCCAATGGGCAGCAAGAATGCCGGGGCACATTCACCTCCAACGTCACCCCTGGTGCGGCGATGCCGGTTACTTTCCCGCTAGGTTTCGGGCGGGCAGATGAGGTTATTGTCACCCCCATGAACGCCTCGACCACCACCACGTCAGCGTGGGGTGACTCGCTGACCACTTCGGGTTTTAACGGCCGCTGCAACATTGGCGGGGTGGTTTGTCACTACGTTGCAAAAGGAACCTCAGTATGACGATGTGGGCGAAATGGTCGGATGAAGAACAGCGCTTTGTGTACTCGGAGGACGACAACGGCGGTGTTGAAATTAGCCAAGCCGACTATGAGGCGCTGATGCTAGGTCTCAGCGCCGGGATGATCATCGTGGCCGATGAGCAAGACGCCCCAGAGCTGGAGACACCCCCTGAGCCGATGATCTGGGCCAAGTGGATCGAGCACGACCAGCGCTTCCTGTTCCTGGACAGTGACAACGGCGGGGTAACGATCACCCTGGAAGCGCACCGCGCCTTGCTGGAAGGGCAAGCCTCCGGCCATCGTATTGCGGCGGATGTGCACGGCGCGCCGGTGTTGGCGGCCCCGCTGGTCGCGACGCTGGCCGATCAGGAGAGTGCCGAACGGATCTGGCGAGACTTGCAGCTTTCACTAACTGACGGTGTGGTTTCGCGTCACCGGGACGAAGTGGAAAGCGGCCTGTCGACCACGCTCACGGCCGAGCAATACACCGCCTTGCAGGTGTACCGCCAGCAATTACGCGACTGGCCGGAAAATGGCGAGTTCCCGCTGATTGATCACCGCCCGATCGCGCCACCCTGGCAGGCCGAGCAAGACGAATAAACGCCCCGCACTGGCGGGGCGTTTTCTTTTCCGTTATGCGTAACGCAATTACCCCTCACAGCCTCGCTTCCGCGGGGCTTTTTCGTTTCTGGAGATTGACTATGAGTGGTTCCTTTTTTCACGGCGTCACGACTTCGCTGATCGAGACGGGGGCGCGCACTATCTCGCTGCCGTCCTCCTCAATCATTGGTCTGTGCGCCACCTTCACGCCGGGCCTTCTGGCCACGGCCCAGCCTGGCGAGTTGGTGTTGCTCACGTCCGAGCGCGAAGCCATTGCCGCGTTTGGCGCCGATTCGGAAATCGCCAAGGCGGCAGCGGCCATCTATGTGCGCGCCAAAGCGGTGATTGTCGCGGTGGGCGTGGCGAAGCTTGAAGACGAGGCGCTGCAAACCTCGGCCATCATCGGTGGCGTTCTGGCGTCCGGCCAGCGTACCGGCCTGCAAGCGCTGCTGGACGGCAAGAGCAAACACAACGCCCAGCCGAAACTGTTGATCGCCCCGGGGTATTCCGCCACCGAGGCTGTGGCGACCGCCATGGATGCCCTGGCTGGCAAGTTGCGTGCGATCGCCATCGTGGATGGCCCGAACACCACCGATGAAGCGGTGATGGAATATGCCGAGAACTTCGGCAGCCGGCGCATTTTTATGGTCGATCCTGGGGTGCAGTACTGGGATACCGTCCTTAGCGAGACAGTCGACGCGCCGGGCTCGGCCTGGGTCGCGGGTTTGTTTGCCTGGACCGATGCCAACTACGGCTATTGGGCGTCGCCGTCGAACAAAGAGTTTGTCGGCATCACTGGCACCACCCGCCCGATCGAATATCTCGACGGCGACGAGACGTGCCGGGCCAACCTGCTGAACAACGCGTTCATCGCCACGATCATTCGCGACGGCGGTTATCGCCTGTGGGGCAACCGCACGCTGTCCAGCGACCCGAAATGGTCGTTCGTCACCCGCGTGCGTACCTGCGACATCCTCATGGATGCGATCCAGGCGGGGCACAAGTGGGCGGTCGACCGCTCGATCACTAAGACCTACGTCAAGGATGTGACCGAAGGCCTGGATGCGTTCATGCGCGATCAGAAAAACGCCGGCGCGATCATCAACTTTGAAGTGTTCGCCGACACCGAGCTCAACACCGCCAGTCAGATTGAACAGGGCAAGGTGTATTGGCGCATCCGCTTCACCGACGTGCCGCCGGCGGAAAACCCGAACTTCCTGATCGAAGTCACCAACCAGTGGCTGACCGAAGTCCTCGACGCTTAAGGAGCGCTCTACATGATTCCTCAAACCCTATTTAACACCAACCTGTTCGTCGACGGCGTCAACTTTGCCGGCGACGTGCCGAGCCTGACCCTGCCCAAATTGACCACCAAAACGGATGAGTACCGAGGCGGCGGTATGGCCGGGGCCATCGAGATGGCCCAGGGCCTGGAAAAGATGGAAGCGACCTTTGTCACCAAGGGCGTTCGTCGCGAGTCGCTCAAGCACTTCGGTCTGGCCGATGGTTCGGCGTTCAACGCGTCGTTCCGGGGTGCCTTCCGTGGCCATAAGGGCACCGTCACGGCAGTCGTGGCTACCTTGCGTGGCCTGTTGAAAGAGGTCGACCTCGGTGACTGGAAAGCCGGGGATCCGGCGGAGATCAAACACGCGATCGCGCCGGTGTACTACAAGCTCGAAATCGACGGCCGCGTGATGTACGAAATCGACATGATCGCCGGTATTCAGGTGATCGACGGCGTAGACCAACTCGCCGAAGTGCGCTCCGCACTCGGCCTCTAAGGGAATAGAACCGGATGACCATGCAAACTGCAAATAAGCTGCCGGCCTGGCTGTCGATCGACACGGATCGCGCGGTGATTACCCTCTCGCGCCCGAGCGAGGTCAATGGGGTCAAGGTCGATACATTGGTGCTGCGTGCACCGCTGGTGCGCGAAGTCCGCGCGGCCGACCGTGCAGCCGGTGACGATGACGAGCAGCGCGAGTTGCAGCTGTTCGCCAGTCTGGCCGAGGCGGGGCTCAAGGATCTGGAGGGCTTGAAGGTGGTGGACTATCGCCGTCTGCAGGCGGCCTATTCGAACCTGGTCCCGCACGCCGACTATTCGAAAACGCTCCCCGCCTGGTTGTCGGTCACCGCCGAAAACGCGGTGGTCAGCCTGTCGCGCCCGAGCGAGGTCAACGGCGTGCAGATCGACAAACTGATCCTGCGCTCGCCCACGGTACGCGAAGTGCGGGCGGCGGATCGGGCAGCAGGCGGTGACGATGAGCAGCGCGAACTGGTGCTGTTTGCGGAGCTGGCCGGCGCGGCGATCGCCGATCTGGAGGGCCTGAAAGTGGTGGACTACAACCGCCTACAGGCCGGCTATTTTCGCCTGGAGCAAGACGACGGGGTTTGATCCGGGGGTGATGAAGATGGTGGCGAAGCGTCTCGCGGCGGATACCGGATTTTCCGCTGCCGAGATTCAATCGATGCCGTTCTCCGAGATGGTGTGGTGGCTCACGGATTGAGCCACTTCCGGTAATGCTCTGCACAGGGGAGCCATAACATGGCGAACAAACTCTCCCTCGGGTTGGTAATCGGCGGGGCCGTCAGTCCTACGGTCGGTACCGCGTTCAATGAGGTCACCGGGCGCATCAAGCGCCTGGAAGCGGAAGGCAACAAGGCGCGTGTGCTACAGCGCACCATTGGCGACACCATTCGCCTGCGCGATGAATGGAAAAAAGCCCACGACAGTGGCGCTGCGGGGGCGTCCAAGCTGCTGGGTCGTCTGAATTCCAATCTCGACAGCCTGAAGAAACAGGGCATCGAGGTCGGTCGACTGGACAAGGCGTACCGCTCGCTGGGCCAGACCGCGAACAAGGCAGAACTCAAGGCCAAGGGCTACCAGCAGATTGACGCCGGCAAGGCCGGGATGAAAAGCACGGTTGGTCAGGCCGTGGCCGGGGTGGCAACGGTGGGCATTGCGACCAAGGTCAGTGCCGACTTCGGGGCCATTGTCCGTGACATCGCAATCAAGGCCGGGATTGCCAACGATCCTAAAGAAAAGCAGGTGTCGCAGAAGATCATCGAGACTTCGCGCGACACTGGCATGGCACGCAATGACGTCGCCGACGTGGTCAATCAACTGGTCGGGGCCGGGATGGACCTGGCCAAAGCGCTGGAGTATGCACCGGTCGCGGCCAAGTTTGCCGTAGGTCAGGGTTCGAACGGTGCCGACACGGCGAAGATGATCAATGCGCTCGGGCAGAACGCCAAGATCACCGACGCCAAACAGATGCAGCAGGCGCTCGAAGCCATTGCCTATCAGGGACAGGCCGGCAGCTTCGAAGCAGTGGATATGGCCCGCTGGTTCCCCGAGCTGCTGTCGAACATGGGCAACTTGAATATCACCGGCATGGACGCGGTGACGCAGCTGGGCGCGATGCTGCAGGTGCAGATGAAAACTGCCGGTGGTGCCGACGAGGCGGCGAACAACCTCAAAAACTGGATGGGCAAGATCGGTTCGACCGACACCGTCCAGGCCTACAAAAAAGCCGGCATCGATTACAAGGGCTCGATGCAGACCGGGCTGCAGAACGGTATGTCGACGCTGGAGTCGAGCATGGCGTTGGCGCAGAAGTACATCCAGGCCACCGACCCGAAACGGGCGGCAATGATGGCGGAAGCCACGTCGAAGATCAGCCAGGAGGCGGATCCGGAAAAGGCCAAGGCCATGATGGCATCGCTCGAGGAGGCCTTGCGCACCGGTGACCTGTTCGCTGATATGCAGGTCAAGGCGGCGCTTTCGGCCTACCTGCAGAACAAGGCGTTGTACAGCCAGTTGAAAAACGATTCGCGCGACGCCTCAGGCATCCTCGACAAAAACCTGGCCGAGCGGCGTGAATCGTCGTCACAGAAATGGGCGGAAATGGCGCAGTCGATGGACGACGCCATGCGCAGCGTTGGCGACGCCTTGCGTCCGGTGACGGATACCGTGGCGGAAGCGCTGACCAAGGTGACCAAGGGCATCACTGCGCTGTCGGACAGCTCGCCTGGCGTGGTCACCGGTATTGCGGCGGTCGGGGGTGGTTTGCTCGCGCTGCAGACGGCGGTCAGCTCGTTCAAGATCGGCAAGGGATTGCTCAACCTGGTGCGCGGAACCTTGGGCAAAGGCAAATCCGGCGAGGTGCAGAAGGTCTTTGTCACCAACTCGTTGGAGGGGGGCAGTGCCGCCACGGGGGCAGAGCCCAAGGGCAAGGCGGGTAAAGCCTTGGCATTGGTCGAGACGGGGCTCAAGGCTTTCGCGAACCTCAAGGGATCGCCTGATGCCAGCGAAACCGCTGACGGCCAGGAGGGCAAGAAAGCCGGCGGTTTAGATCTGGTGGCGACTGGGCTCAAGGTGGTGTCGCTGGCCAAAGAGGCCGCTGGTGGCGGCGAGGTGCAAGCTGGTCTGGAGGACGGCAGCGTCAGGAAGGTGTTCGTCGTGAATGCGGCAGCCCTGGGCGGCAGTGGACCTTTGGAGAATCGGCGCCGGGGTCGAAAGGCTCCGAGTAATTCCTCGCGGCGGCGTCGTAGTGCCGCGACGCTAAGGCCGAGAGGTCCATCACGTCCACCGATGCCCGCGCCTCGACCGGCGACACCGGTACCGCGATCACCGATGCCTGTGCCCAGGACGCCGGTGCCGTTGCCTCGGCCGGCTGTTCCCGTGCCGCGTCCACCCGTACCGCTGCCGCCAACTGGTGGAGTCATTGCTAAGGTGGCCGCTGTTGCGGAAACGGTGGGGAAGGTTGGCAAGGTGGGCAAAGTGATCCCGGGCGGCTCGCTGTTGGAGGCCGGAAGCATGGCTGTCGACACTTACCTGAATGCTGAGACGAAAGATGAAAAAGCCGAGGGTTACGGTGCGGCCGCGGGGTCTCTGGCGGGCACCATGGCCGGTGCAGCTGCCGGGGCTGCCATCGGTTCGGTGGTGCCCATCATTGGTACCGCGATTGGCGGGATGGTCGGTGCGTATCTGGGCAGTATGGGCGGTACGGCGCTGGGCGGGGCCGTGGGCAAGTCATGGCTGGGTGGCGAAGAAAAACAGCCAGCAACACCGGCAACACCGTTGTTGATGGCGCCTCGACCGGGGCCGGTGGTGCCCAGCTTGGCCAGCATGGGACGATCTTTCAACGCAGCGAACGAGCCAAGCGCGCTGCTGATGGCGGCCAGCTCCGCACCCTCCAACCCAGCCTTGGGTGATGTCGCCCGCGCACTGGCGACGCCGGCACCGGTTAAGCCGACGGCGGTGGCGATCCAACCCAAAGCGCCAGAGAAGCCGGCACCCACTAAGGTGGATCAGCAGTTCCAGTACTCCCTGAGCATGCCGGTCACCGTGCAAGGCGACGTCAAGGATCCGCAGCGCTTGGCTCAAGACCTGATGCCGCATATGCAGCGAATGATGGCCGACGTCGCGAAGCAAAACGCGTCGAGCCAGTTGTTCGATGAACCCCACTTGTAAGGAGAACTCATGGCTTACATGGAGCAATTGCAGTCCGGCCTTAAGTACCTGGTCGACGCCGGGGAGTCCGGACGCCGCAGTGCGGACAGTATGCTCGGCCCGGTCAATGGAGCGATCAGGGAGATTACCGGCGCCGCGTCCGAGCTGGAAAGTATCCCGTTCGTGGGGCCGGCCATCGGTGCCAAGCTGCAACGGGTCATGCGCGGCGTGAATGCGGCGGAAGCCAAGGTCGGGCAAGTGGTAGCGACCTACGGCCGGGCCACCCGGGCCGCCGCCGAAGTACAGGAGCGCTTGGGGACGTTGAAGGAACAGGCGGGAAAGGCGGCGACGGCGATCAACAAGATTGCCGGCAAGGTCAGCCCGTCGCTGGCCAACATCGTGCCCACCAGTGCGTTCGCTACCGATGGCACGCCGGCACCGGAGGCAGTGAAACCGTTTCCACACCTGCTGATCATTCAGCCGCAGGACCCCAAGGCGCAACCGTACTACTTCAACCTGGACACGGCGGCCTTCGACGAACTGTCGCGCTCAACCGAGTTTCGCTGGGCCTCGCAAGAGCGCCTGTCGCGCCGGCCGGCGCAACAGGCGGTGGGCATCGGTGAAGAAAAAATCACGTTGAAGGGTACGATTTACCCGGGCTTCAAGGGGGGACTGAAGCAGCTCGACACCTTGCGCAGCATTGGCGCTCAACTGAAGCCGTTGACCCTGACCACAGGTTACGGCGATGTCATGGGCACCTGGTGCCTGAAGAGCATCTCGGAAGAGCAGGGCGCGCTGATGCACGGCGGGATTCCGCGTAAACAAGGGTTCACTCTGGAGTTTGGGCGCTATGGCGACGACATGCAGAACGTCTGACGGGGATCTGCTGGACACCATCTGCCATAACTTTTATGGCCACCTGGTGGGCAGTGTGGAAGCGGTGCTGGATGCCAATCAGGGTCTGGCCGAAGAGCCGCAACCCTATCGAGCCGGCGTGGTGATCACGCTGCCGGATCTGGCGGCGCCGGTACAGGAACAGGTCACGCTCTGGGATTGAGGGTCTACACGCGTGTCGCTTGATCCCAAGTTCCTTATTTTATTACCCGCCTTGTGCGGTTTTTTTTTGGAAAAATCCATGACGCCCAAGTTTCGCATCGTCGCCAATGGCGCCGACATCACGTCCTTGATCAATGATCGGCTGATCCAGCTGCGCACGGTGGACAAGCCCGGGATGGACTCCGATGAGTTCGAGTTGCGCATCGATGATCGCGATGGCCAGGTGACGTTGCCCTCACGCGGCAGTGCCATCGAGGTCTATCTTGGCTACGCCGAAACCTCGCTGGCCCGCTTGGGGCGTTACGTGGTCGACGAGATAGAAATCTCGGGACCGCCGGACACGCTGGTTATCAAGGGCAAGGCCAGTGACATGCGCGGCACCGGCAAAACCATTCGCAGTGGCAGTTGGGAAAATGTACCGCTGTCGAGCATCGTGACCGACATTGCTGCACGCAACGGCTGGCAGCCGGGGTGTTCGGTGTCGACCAAGGTGGTCCGGGCGGATCAGCTCAATGAGTCCGACTTTAACTTTCTCACGCGCCTGGCCAAGCAGTACGACTGCACCGCCAAGGTGGCCGAGGGCAAGTTGCTGGTGATGCCCCGCCAAGGTGGCCAGAGTGCCAGCGGCAAGACCTTCGGAGGCATCACCCTGACGCGCCGCGATGTCAGCCGTTGGCAGTTTCGTCTGGGCGATCGCAATGCGCACAAGGCCGTGGCGACCAAACATCAGGACAAGAAAAACGGAAAGCTGGTGGTGGTTTCCCTGGACAACGCCGACGTGCCCGATGGCCTGCCGGCGGTGCACACCGATCGACATATCTACCCAAACAAAACCGCTGCCGAGGCGGCGGCCAAAGCTCGCTTGGCCGCGTTCAATCGCTCCGGCGCCGGCGTGCGTCTGGAGATGCCCGGGCGCACGGACATTTTCGCCGAACGATCGATCAACGCCCAAGGCTTCAAGGATGGTCTCGACGGTGAATACCTGACCGATTCAGTCGAGCAGGTTTACACCCAGTCCGGTTGGTCGACCACGGTGGAGTGCAACGGCGGCAAGCAGGGCAAAGCCAAAGCCAAAGGTAAGAAGAAACAACCTCAAAACCTGAAGGTCGTGCAGCTGAATCAATAACAACGTCCTCCGTCACTGAAAAAGGAGCAAGCGAATGCCGTTAACTGAACAACAACTCCAGCGCATCATGCCCAACGCCCGCCGCCAAGCGGGCGTTTTTGTATTCGCGCTAAATGCCGCCATGGTTCATCGGCAAATCAACACGCCGAAACGCCAAGCCGCGTTCCTCGCGCAGGTCGGGCACGAATCCGGTCAACTGCAGTACGTGCGTGAACTGGGCAGCGATCAGTACCTGAGCAAGTACGACACCGGCAATCTGGCCGTTAGGCTGGGTAATACTCCTGAAGCGGATGGGGATGGCCAACGCTATCGCGGTCGCGGCCTGATTCAGATAACCGGCCATGGCAACTATCTGCGCTGCAGCCTGGCGCTGTTCGGTGACGAGCGCCTGTTGCGTACCCCTGAGCTGCTCGAACTGCCGCAATGGGCCGCCGAGTCCGCCGCGTGGTTCTGGTGGGTACGTGAATTGAACGCGCTCGCCGATCGAGGCGAGTTCGAGGCAATCACCCGTAAGATCAATGGCGGTCTCAATGGCCTGGCGGATCGACTGCAACTGTGGGAGCGGGCGAGGGCGGTGTTATGCGTCTCATCGACCTGATCCCAGCTCCGTACCGAGTGTTGGCTGTCGGCGGCCTGCTGGTCGCGGTTGCGGGTGGATCTGCCGCTTCAGCTTGGCAGGTTCAGGCTTGGCGCTACGGCAAGCAACTCGCCGAACAGTCTCGGCTGCACACCGACACCTTGAGCCAAGTAACCTTGGCCGCGTCTGCGCAACAGCGTGTCGAGCAAGGTAGGCGTCTGGCCCTTGAGCAGCGGGTGTCGGCCAGCGAGCAAACCCATTACAAGGAACTGAGCGATGCTCAAACGAAACAGGCTCGCCTGCGCGATCGCCTTGCCACTGCTGATCTGCGGCTGTCAGTCCTCCTCGATGCGAGTTCAGCCGGAGGCTGTGCAGTGCCTGCCACCTCCGGCGCCGGCGGCGTGGTTCATGGTCCCACAAGAGCCCAACTTGAGCCGGCGCATGCTCAACGAATTATCGGCGTCACCGATGACGGCGACCGAGGACTGATTGCCCTTGCGGCCTGTCAGGCCTATGTACGGGCACTGATGTTGGATTTACCTGTCGCCAGGTAACCCAGGGGGCTGAGCATTTCAGGTGTAGGTGCGCAACTTCGCGGTGAGCTCGCTGATGTGCTTGTCCTTGGCCATCAGCTGCCAGTTGCTACGCGTCTCGATCTCAGTCGCGAGCCTGTTCGCATCTGCCGTTTCAGCATTGGCGGTGGCCAATTGAGAGCGAAGCGTATCGCGTTCATTGGCAGCTCCGGCGTGCATCTCGACCAGCTTGAAGATTTTCTCCCGCGCTTGGCGCAGCTGCAGAGTCAGTTCCTCAAATTCGTTCTCATACATCCGGAGTTGATGCTGGCAGGTTTCGAGCGGAGTCGGGCAGCCGAGCCAGTCTGAGGTGTCTTCGGTTTCGTACGGGTCCACGGTCACACCTTACAAGACTGGTTTTATATACAGTAGTTGAGGCGTGACGATTAGGCGAGATCAAGGTGACGAACTGCTGGGCCGTTCCGGTTTCGTAGCCTCAACTCAAGAAAAAAGAGCGACCGAACTGGGTGCGTCAACACCCAGCCTGGCCGCCGTCCCTGCAGATTGTCCCTGCAAGTCCAGCCAAGGCTCTTACTCCGTGCACGAAGCGCGGCGAGCCTAGCACCTGTTTATCCATACAGTAAAGGTCTTGCTATTTATGTCCACACCCATCATCCCTTGGATGGGCGGCAAACGCCGCCTGGCCGACCGCCTCATCCCGCTTTTTCCGCCCCACGAATGCTACGTTGAAGTCTTTGCCGGCGGTGCCGCGTTGTACTTCATGCGGCCCCAGGCTGCACCCGTTGAAGTCCTCAACGACATTAATGGCGACTTGGTGACGCTCTATCGCGTCGTGCAGAACCACCTTGAAGAATTTGTGCGCCAATTCAAATGGGCGCTCAGCTCGCGCCAGGTGTTCGAGTGGCAGAAGATGACCCGCCCCGAAACCCTCACCGACATCCAGCGCGCCGCTCGATTTTTCTACCTGCAGCACCATGCCTTTGCCGGCAAGGTCACCGGGCAGACCTTCGGTACCGCAACCACCGGCCCGGCCATCAACCTGCTACGGATCGAGGAAAATCTCTCGGCCGCCTGGCAGCGGCTGTCCGGTACTTACGTCGAAAACCTACCCTGGCTGGAGTGCGCTGAGCGTTATGACCGTGCGCATACCTTCCACTACATGGACCCTCCGTACTGGCAGACCGCCGGCTATGGGGTAGACTTTCCGTTTGAAAACTATGAACGAATGGCCGACTTCATGAGGCGTTGCAAAGGCAAGGTAATGATCAGCATCAACGATCACCCGGACATTCGGCGAGTGTTTGGCCGGTTTCACATGGAGACCCTAGACATCTGCTACAGCAATACCAATCAACGACATGGAAAAGCCGAGTCCAGCAGTGAGTTGTTGATAATGAATTGGGAACCCGTAGTGCTTGGGGGCCTGTTTTGATGAGAGTGCAGCAAGGGGCTCGATTACGCATGTTTTTCAAGAGTTGAAATTTTTAGGGTGACCATAGATATGGATTTGAATGAGCTTTTTGCATCTGTAGAGACGACGATGCTTGCTAAATTTAAAGAATCCGGATTTATCAAGCATAGTGGTGATAAGGGTGAAAATAGAGAGGAGTTTATTGTCGAGTTTTTAAGGGAACACCTACCTAAGAGGTATGGTGTTACTAAGGGTGAAGTAATAACTAAAGGTGGTCAGCGCTCTCATGCAATAGATATTATTATTTATGATGCTGTTAATTGTCCAATTTTGTATGCTGGAAAGACATCTATTCTGCCCGTTGAAGGTGTCTATGGAATAATAGAAGTGAAGTCGTCACTTTCTAAAACTGAGTTTCATGATGCTGCCAAAAAAATCGAATCTTTTAAAATGTTGGCTCCTAGAGAGTTGGGTATAATTTCGACGCGAGAGTATGCAACTATACAGCGTGCTTCGAGGCCTTTTGGTATCGTGTTTGGGTTTCAGTTGGCCGGGAATTCATTGGATTCGCTTAGTGATAATTGGGTGGCTCAAAATAAATCTATCAATAACGTGAATTGTTTTTGTAATCTTGTCTGCGTGCTAGGTGAGGGTGTTTTAAGGTATGAGTTTGTGAATTTGTCAAAAGGGGAGAAGCATCTTCTTTTAGACACTGATGAATTTGTAAATATCATTCAAACATGGAAAAAGAGGGCCGGTAACTCGGAGTCGGATGATGAGAAGGTGCTTAGGATCGTTAAGGAGGATGATCGAGATAGGGCGTTTGGTCGATTTTTTACCTACTTGTTGATTATGTTGGCGAAAATGAAATTGAATGTTCCGGATTTAGGTCAGTATATAGACCCGGGCTTGCCGATCACCGTTTTTAGGGAGTAGTCATGGCAAAAATAGACCCAGAAGAACCGTGCCCTTGTGAATCAGGTTTGCTTTTTAAGGAGTGTCACGGGCCAAAGGTAAAGCAAATTACGGCTCCGGAAATTACGCAGCGCATTGCGTTAAAAGTAATTCCTGAGCCTGACCCTAATACACGCACTGTGTATCATCGTACTGGTAACGGAACGGTTTTATTTAGCGGTGTTGAGGTAGGTCTTGCTTTAACTTGTGGAAAGTGTGCGTCGGATTTGATTGTAGGTGTGAGGAGAGATGCAGTCAGCAATTTTGTTATTCGCTGTAATAACTGTGGGGTGTTCAATGAGGTTTAGTTTTGATTTTATTACCTTCGTAGTCTAATTGATGCTGAGTAGGCTAGAGGTTTTGCAAAAGTGAAGCGGGTGAAGGGAATCGAACCCTCGTTATCAGCTTGGGAAGCTGATCGGAGATCTTCTTTCAGGGAGCTGTCAAGGGTGGAGAGTTAGTCACGTCTCTACTTTATTTTCGGTTTTTTGGCTTTGGGAGCTGATCGATCAGAGTTTTGGCTTGTTGCAGCAGCGTCTGTATTTCTTGGATTAAACCTTTCATTCCATTGGCCGTCATTCCCATCCCCATAATCTCCGCACTGTGATGAAAGTCCAGAACGTATAGTTCTCTCAGGCGGTTCCCAGCTTCGAGGTCTTCATTGTTTGTGAGCCTGGATAATTGTTCATGTAGTCTCGCTTCAGCTAGCTCGCGGGCTCGCTCGCTGTCTGCATTATTTAGCTCCACCATAGTGATGAGTCCCTTTGCCCTCATGTAGAGTCGGACAAGCAACCCTGACAGTTCAGGTTGTAGACGGCTTAAGCAAGCCGGAGAAGAATCGTAGATTGGGAACGGATTGGCTCCGATGGGAAATACATCGACGCACGGTTCGTCCTCTGGAAGCTGAAGCAGTTCATTGCCGTACTCCTCCATGAAGACAGTAATAGCTGTGGAAATCTCTACCTCGATCAGTCGAGTAGTGTCATAGAGTAGCGTAAGGTGAGCCTCGTGCTGGGCCAGATCTGCCAACTTATGTGCTCGGGTTGTGGCCCACATAGTGAAAAGCCCCCCGATAATTGCGCCGATGAAAGCACTTATCAGCTCCTTACTCAGCAATGATTCGATCCATGTCAAAATATCGTGACATTCCATTCTGTTTGAATTCCTCAATATTACTCCACACGTGTCCCCACTGGGTGAGTGCAGGAAGGATTGGTAACGGCATTTTATCCGGAAGCGCCTCTATTATCAGGGGGGATCGGAGGCTATGGTTATCTTGGTGGAATTAAATTGACTATCGTTAGGCCTACCAGAGGAGACCATGAGGTCCCCTCGGATTTGACGCCTAGCCAAGATCCATACCTTTAAGTCGAGCCAGGCCCTGCTTGATATGGCCTGCGTTTTCACCAATCGCATCCAGCGCGCTGCGAACATTTCCTCCAATGTCTGCTGAACCTCGCTGCTCCACCCAGAGGGTCAACTCCATCACTGCTGCCTCCAGCGCAAGTTGGTTGTCGTAAATCCTAGTGAGTACATCCGTTAGCGAATAATCAGCTGGCATGGTTCGACTCCTTTCGAGAAACCCCAAGCATAGCAGCGGCAGCGGTGAAGAGGTTTAGGGCAAAATTAGGGCAAATTCAGGGCCGCCATAGACCGTAAGACGCCATGAGGAAAGAGCGAAAGCCCCGTAGATTCTGGCCTTCAGCGGTTTGCAAGTACATCAGAAGGGGTTCGAATCCCTATCGAATGCCGCATAGATCCGCATAAAGGTAGTTACTCAACCAGGTGGAAATCGTCTCGTGTCCTGGGGTCCCTGGTTCCACCGCGGCAGTTATTACCACGCATGGGCTCCTGTCCAGGAAAAAAAATCAGAGCCTCCGCTTCGAATGCGAACGACAAGGCTTGCATCGTGACCGGTCGCAATGCCCCTCGACCTTCTTCAAGTTTCCTGATTGCTTTGACTGAAACTCCGGACCGGAATGCGAGTGCCTCCAATGACCAATCCAGCATGGCGCGGGCAGTGGCGCAATGATCGGCCGAGAAGGACAGCGGTAGGTCATTTCCGAATGGGTTGAATCCCCATTCGATTCCAGCTTCCTTCAGCGCTCTGATCTGCTGCAGGTCGATAATTTTCCCCACCATTACGCATTCCTCAACATACTGTTTATTTGTACAGTAAAGCACGCGGAGGGAAACGATTCTAGAGCCTCAAATTGAATCTGGAGGATTCGCGGTGGTACAGAAATGGGAAGGAGTGCAGGTGGTGACGCAGTGATCGGCCTGGAGGATGCGGGGCTAATTCAGAATGCGGAGTGTCTAGGTGCAGGTGTCTGTTCAGTTCATACGGAGTCTGCGAAAAACAGAAGCAGACACCTTAACAGACACCTAGTTGACGCGGGGAAGGCTGGAAGCCTTGAAAATAGTGGAGCGGGTGAAGGGAATCGAACCCTCGTTATCAGCTTGGGAAGCAGATCTATCGCCCCTTGCGGAAACAATGTTTAATTCCTTCCGTCGCGTATCGCAGCCCACGTCTAGCAGTTGTTTACTATTGCCGGGAAAAGGTCGGAGGTGCGCTCGAATTTTTATGATTGAGGGCAGTTCTTGAAAAGCTCGTTTTATACCGAATTAAATCATATGGTTGCAGATGCGGAGGCGGCGTTAAATGCTTTTGAAACTGGGCGTCCGGGAGCTGCGTTCGCTCCTATCCTTTCTGTTGGAGTAGCGTGTAAAGACGGAGACAAGCTTAATTCGTCCATCCGTGATGACTTAGGTCCACGCCGCACGCTTGAGTTTCAGCAAGCCGTATTCACCCTTGCAACACTTAGCTCTATCAGCCAAGGCCGGGGAAGCAACGTAGCTGCGCATGGTGCGCTAAATACAATAGGTCGAGTCGCATGTGACCTGGCAGTTGAACTCTCAGAAAAAGAACAGAAATGCTCAGACGACAATCATCAGGTTCCGCCAGAGTCACCTCCTCCGACCTATGTTCATTTGTCGCGGATAGCTTCACTGAAAGCATTGCCAGCCGGTGGGTTGGATCTCCGGAAACTTAATCGGTTGCTGGAGGAGCTGAATGAGGTTCATGCACGTGGATGCCATATGGCGACGGCAATGCTGCTTCGTACCATCACGGACCATATTCCACCGGTTTTCGGGCACAAAACCTTTGCTGAAGTAGTAAGTAACTACTCGGGCGGGAAATCTTTTAAGGGGATGATCACTCCGCTGCAAGTTACTTTGCGACATATCGCGGATTCGCATCTTCATCTGCCGATGCGTCAGGTTGAGGATCTTCCTACTGAAAATCAGGTTGATTTCAAGGCGAATTTAGACGCATTGCTCGGTGAGATAATTCGAGTTCGATCATCAATAGCGTAAGGCAGGGTACATTACAGTAACTTGGCGCGCATTTGTGCATCACTTTGAGGCGCGAGCAACTAAAATAAAACGTGAGGCGCAGGGAATTCAGAATGGAAGCATCGAAGGCAACTCCTCAGAAAAAACGGCATCATTACGTTCCAGAATCGTACCTAAAAGCATTTTGCAATGACCGGGGTAAGTTGCTTGTATATCGCAAAGACGAGCCATACAAGGCGTTGCCGCTCGTGCCCGGTGCAACCCAGGTCAGACGTTACTATTACTCCCAGCCGACTCCGGAAGGTGGGCAGGACAACAGCACGCTGGAGGATTTGTTTTCCACTATTGAGGCCGCCTGGCCAGAGATCGTCGCCACGCTTCATCGACGCGAGAGTGTGAATGACCGTCTCGAGAATGTTTTCGACTTTATGTCCCTTCAGAGAGTGCGTGTGCCCGCGGCGCGCGATATGGCTGAGGCATTGGACGCACAGGCGGTAAAAATGGCGCTAAACATGCTGCATGCGTCAGGCAAACTACCGGAGTTCCCAGGAGCAAAGGAAGTACTCGAAGTTGTGGAGGTCGCCATTGATCCACACCGCAGTATTCATGCAATGGCCCACATGTTGCGGGGAATGGTTCCTCTGTATAACGCGATCGGATTGGTGGTCTTACACAACAATACGTCCCTGCCATTCCTCACCAGTGACAATCCCGTGATTTGGTTTGATCCTTCCCTTCCATTTTCCAGTCAGCGTCCCTACACGGTGGATGTAGAGCAAGGCGAAATCCTTTTCATTTTTCCAGTGAGCCCAAAATTGTTGATCATGGGGTCGAAAGACTCTCAAGAGGTTTTCAGTCGTAAAGGTCTCTTGCATTCCGATTTAACAGACCAAGGTTCGGTCGAGGCAATCAATGCTCAGGTCTGCAGGTTCGCGTATGAAGCAGTCATTTCGTCCACTCCTGGTCAAGAAGAACTGGTCGCTGCATTCGCGGATCAGTCTCCAGTAGTAGAGACCGAGACAGTAAATATTGACGGTAGAGTTGTATCTCACTTTCGGCAAGCCTTCGGCAAGCGAGTCTTCAAGCCGAAATGGACGACGCCTTCGGACTGACAAAATTTTCGTGTTGATTGTGAAGGTGGTTCCAAACCTTTCCACTTCTTAATCGTCGTTGGGACAAAATAATTCTGATCAACCCAATTGAGTCGAGTGATACTTTCTAGGTGAATTAGCCCTTCTGTCGTCATCGAGTCTACCCAGTTGGCTGAACATCATTTGCGTCCGACTTGACCAGTAGGTGTTAGATTGAAGGCTGCGATAAGCTGAAATCCTGATCAAGCCGCTCTTCTTTCCACTCCACAGCATAAGGAACAGTGGATGACTGACCGATTCCTCCTCTATATCGATATCCTGGGTTTTACCGAAATGGTACGCAAAGACCCAAGAAAGGTGGCGCGAGTCTATTCAATTCTCGATTCGCTGAATGTCCACAGGCACAACAGTTTTAAGACGATCGTTTTTTCAGATACTGTGTTGGTTTACAATGTCAAGTCGCCTGCCAACGACGAAGAAAGGCGATATTTAGTATGGTATTTGACGGAGTTCGCAGAGGACCTACATTACCGACTGATCGGTCAGGACATCTACTTTAGGGCTGCTTTGGTCGCCGGAGACTTTTTTCATTACGAACTGAAGCACGTCGAGTGCTTTTTTGGTAGCGCTCTGATTACAGCTTATCTTGCAGAGAAGGACATCCCGTCTCTGGGGCTATTTATGGATAGGGAGTGCGCCAAGTACAACCAGTTCTTCCGGCTTGATCAGTTTAATGCCGATTTTTCCTTCGTTTACCTCAATCGACAACTTGAGATGCTCAATAAACATGCTTTCGGCCAATTTCCCACTGTGTTCGATCTCCCAGTCGGCGATATTGCTCCTGACGTCTACGGTCAGATCAAATTTCTTCAACATGTGCATGAGCAAATGCGCTCGCACCCTTCGCCTCAGGTAAGGATTAAGTTTCTGGCCGCTTGGGACTTCCATAAGAAGCGCTATCCCCAAATGCTGCGCGTCCTCGAAGACAACGAATTCAGGGCAGATTCATTGGGGACTTCAGCCGGCTGGGTGACGATGGAGAAAGTGCATGAAACAAATGTCGCTTATTTCAAGCGCATCGGCAGCGGAACAGGACTTTCCATGTCCATTACGGGAACTGCGAAAAAAAATGGAAAACCTCTTGCTGGGAAACCTTCAAAAACACCAGGTTTAGCAGTCACAAAAGCCAAGCCTCGAGGATCAGCGCTGAGCAAAGTCTTGGTTGGCCCTCCACCGAAGCCGAAGAAGGGTGCCTCAAGCAAGTCTTAAGAGGATTGGAGTTGCCGCTGACATCGACGTTATTCGCGACCGTGTGTTAGCGGCTCACTATCATCATATCTATGACGCGCGAGTAGGCCCAATGTGCTGTTCAAGATCGCTCATGGTATCTGTATCAGTAAGTCACGATGCATAGTGGCAAGTGGTTGAGTCTCTGAGCAGCTTACTTGGTTTTCCTAAGTGCATTTGGTTCGCAAGGCTTTTCCGGATCAACCTATTGCGAAAGTCAATGCTAGCGAGTTCCAAGCGCATCCCTGATGCAGCGTAGTGGGTTCAAAGGCTATTCACTATGCTTCTTCCAGTTTCGTCGAAGCCAGGAAAACATATCTTTACTCTGGGTTTTTGGCCCAAAGCCGGCTCAAGAGCCTTCGCATTCTTTAAACGCGATAACTAATGAATTTGCACCTGGAAAAAATACCCAATCATTATCTCGAGTGATAGAAGCTGTCAGGTTGACTCCGCATGCATTACGTCAGCCAATTCTCGTTCAGGATGCATCTTCTCCTGGTTTGGCTTTTTTGTTTTCCAAGAAATACCAAGTTGTCTCTAGCATTTGTCCTTGGCTATTGTCATTGTATTCAACAAACATAAAACGACCTTTGGATCCTCGTGATGCGACGAATTCATCGTAGAGCTCTTGAGCAGATTTTTCTGATATCAAATAAAAAGAATTTTCGATATCAAATCGCCATGTAATAACTGATGGTGAGTTGTCGAAGAAATCTTTTAGTTCTTCCCTAGTCCCGGTTAAATTGCTGTAAATGAAGAGATAGGCTCGTATCATTGTTTGCTTCTCTCTTTGCTTTTTTCATTAAGTAAGGCTTTATTGCTTTCAGGAGCGCGTAGTATTGCTTTGGTTTTCGAATTTTTCGGTACTTGGTGGCTTTCTATCGCAGTAGGAGTGAATTCCCCCTTCTGTTGAGCAAGCTCCATCGTCCGTTTTTTGAGTTGGAAGTCTTCAGACTGTAATTTGTCACGATCAACAAACAGAAGAAATACAAAGCCAAATAGAGCAACAGCAACTGGGGAGCAGCCGACCACTGCTACCCATGCAGGTATCGGATGGAATGCCCCGGCAGCCAATGTTGGAATGCTAACAATGCCGCATAGCCATAGGATTGGATTGAGGGCGCTTCTGACACGTAGACGTCCGCCGGACTCTGATGCCCTTGAGAAGACCTGCTCCTTGAATTCACCGCTCAATCGTTTCAATCCTTAGATATACTTGAATGCAAGCGAAAACCACAGAGTAGGTTTGGCGTACCAATTTTCGTACCACCGTAGGGGTTGCAGGAGGGCAAACTGGGTATTTGAGTGTACGAAAAGCCCAGTTTTATTACCCCATCCTGCTCTAGCAGAACCACCAAAAATAGCGGTGTAATTCTGTTCCAGGGACATGAAACTACCTGTGGGATTTTTTCGCAAAGGGCAAGGGTACGGTGGTGGACACGGCGCTGCAAGCGCGGCGCATCAGCTTTACTCGTCGCGTCCTTCCATCATGGTGCGTTTGAGCATCACATAAACCGCTCCGGCGCCGCCATGTCTGGCCTGGCACGAAGTGAAGCCAAGTACCTGCGGATGCTGGCGCAACCAGGTATTGACGTGGCTCTTGATCATCGGCCGTTTACCGTCCAGGCGCACCGCCTTGCCGTGGGTGACGCGCACGCAACGGATTTCGAATTTGGTTGCTTCAGCCAGGAACGCCCAGAGGGTTTCCCGGGCCTTCTCCACCGTCATGCCGTGCAGGTCGAGGCTGCCTTCGAACGGAATCTGACCGATCTTGAGCTTGCGCATCTGGCTTTCCTGAACGCCATCGCGTGCCCACATCAATTCGTCTTCGGGGCCGACGTCGATGACGAACTGATCGGACAAGCCGTCAACGGTTGTGGCATCTGTGCGCACAGTGGCGGCCTGGCGCAGCTTGGCGATCTGCGCGCGGTCAGCCTTGGGTTTGCCGGTTTCGGCGCGATCGTGCTTGATGGGCTTGACGCCCTGGATCGCGCTTTTGAATAAGGAAAAATCGTCGTCTTGCATGTCAGCCTCCGCGAAGGGCGGCCAGTTTACCCAAGTCGAGACAATTGGGGCGCAACAAACTGCGTGGCGTTTGCACGCCATTGGTTGTGTCGTTTGCTTCAGTCGTGTTTTTTCATCAGGTGCGGAGACATGGCCAGTGCCCGCGACTGGCGCGAGCGACGGCGGCAGCGGCGCCACAGCCATACGCCGATGTACAGCACGAACAGGCCCAGCGCCAGAATGACCCCAGCGCCTGCGCGGCTGGTATTCAGTTCGCCTAGCGCCGGGACGTGACCGAACAGGCTGGCGGCGCCGGCCATGGCGAGCAGCACACCACAGGTCGCCAGCAGCGCCGCGAATGCCGCGCCGATTCGAAAACGCCAGTTGCTTTGGCCTTTGGGCCGCAAGCGGCGAGCGTCAAAACCATCGGATAACTTCATTCCGACCTTCCTCAATGGGTATCGGCCCTTCGACCGGAAGTTGACCGGGATGTTCCTGAGGCTAAGACAATTACAGCAAACGAGAGGCTTTAGCGGATGAGCGGCGATATTGGCCGCTCATCAAGATGCAAATCAGACCAACTCACAGGTTGTGGCCAGGGTGGCGAAGTTGTCTGCCATGATCGCCATTTCGGTCTGGTGAACGTGTTCGGCACTCAGGACGCCGCCCTTGTAAGGCAGATCGCGCGTGGCGCAGGCGTCCTCCACCAGGGTGCAACGGAAGCCCAGGTTCTTGGCCGCGCGTACTGTGGTGCTGACGCTGGAGTGGCTCATGAAGCCGCAGACGATCAAGTCCAGTGCGCCCAGGTCCTCCAGGAGTTTTGCCAGTTCGGTGCCGTGGAATGCGCTGGGCAGCAATTTGCCGATGACGGTTTCGTCACCCTGCGGCTCCACACCCGCAATGAACTCACCGCCTACGCCCTGTGGGTTGAACATCCCGCCCAGCGTGCCAAGGTGGCGAATGTGCACGATCGGCCGGCCGGCGGCGCGGGCAGCAGCGAGTAACTGTTTGATGTTCGCGACGGCAGCGTCCATGCCGGTCAGGGCCAGTGGCCCGGTGAGGTATTCCTTCTGGGCATCGATGATGACCAGCGTCGCTTGGCTCAGGTTGGCTGCTGCATAACCGCGGCCGCTGAGTTGAAACATCGTTTTTGGAACGGACATTCTGGGGCTCCTTGGAGTGGGGCTTTTGAGGCATTGTCCTCTGGCTGAACGATTCTGTGAATCGCTACGAACGTAGATGATGCGGTTTCTGCCAGGTAGCCTTGTCAATTGTTACGCATTGTTCAATAGCCGGCAGAATAATCGGATAGTTCCTACATTCATCCCAAAGCTTTTCCTGCGTCGTCGTGACGACGTTTGACTGGTAGAATTGCCAGTCGATTTTTCTGGAGCTTGCCGTTGTGATCACTTCCCGCCTTCGTACCCTGCGTGACCATATCCGTTGGGCCGTCAGCCGCTTTCATGGGGAGGATCTGTTTTTTGGCCATGGCACCGACAATGCCTGGGACGAAGCCCGTCAACTGGTGTTGGGTGCGTTGCACTTGCCGTGGGAAATCGCCGACAGTTATCTCGACTGTACCCTTGAAGAAGATGAACTGGTACACCTGCAGCTTCTTCTCAAGCGCCGCATCGAAGAGCGGGTACCTACAGCTTACCTGCTGGGCGAAGCCTGGTTCTGTGGCATGTCGTTCATTGTCGACGAGCGTGTGCTGATCCCGCGATCGCCGATTGGCGAACTGATCGAAAAACGTTTCGAACCCTGGCTGGGTGCCGAGCCGGCGCGGATTCTCGACCTTTGCACCGGCTCCGGTTGCATCGGCATCGCCTGCGCCTACGAGTTCCAGAACGCAGAGGTAGTATTGGCGGACCTGTCTTTCGAAGCGCTGGAGGTCGCCAACCAGAACATCGAGCGTCATGGCGTCGATGAACGGGTGTTTACGGTACAAGGCGATGGTTTCGATGGCTTGCCCGGCCAGCGTTTCGATCTGATCGTGTCGAACCCGCCTTATGTCGATGCGGAAGATTTCGCCGACATGCCGGACGAATACCAGCACGAACCGGAACTGGGCCTGGCCTGCGGTGATGACGGCTTGAACCTGGTGCGGCGCATGCTCGCCGAAGCTGCCGATCACCTGACCGAGAAGGGCTTGCTGATCGTTGAAGTGGGCAATAGCCAGGTTCATGTCGAGGCGTTGTACCCGCAAGTCGACTTCGCCTGGCTGGACTTCGAGCGAGGCGGGCATGGGGTGTTCATGCTGACCGCCGAGCAGTGTCGAAATCATCAGGCGCTGTTCGCTTCGCGCGTCTGACCCCTGTAGGAGCGAGCCTGCTCGCGATGGACGCAAGACCACCGCGTTTATCCAGATAACACGCGTAATCGTTAACGTCCATCGCGAGCAGGCTCGCTCCTAAAAAAGACCATCAGTGCGTGGCAATCCAGATCAGCAACCCCGCCTGAAACACCGCAAACGCCACCAGGCAAGTGATGGTGAAGCGCAGCCCGGCGTCTTCACGCTTGTACTTGCTGACTTTCTCTTCGTGTTTCTTGAGTTTGACTTCCTGCTCGGCCAGATTCTGCTCGGCCTGCTGGAGCATCTGCGCCGCCTCGAGAGTTTCCACGACCTGCAGTTTCTCCGTGTTCCAGTCACCTGTCAGGTCACCGACCTGCACGGCTTTGACGCTGCCCTTCAAATGCTGGGCATCGGCGTAGGCCACCTCGAAACCATGGGCTTGCAAAAAGTGATCGCGGCGCAAGCGCGTGTCTTCGTTCAGTGCGTCCTTGTTGTTCAGGTCGGCACCGTCGAAGGTATAGCCGGGCCAGCGCTTCTTCGCCCAGTTGATGCCCTGGGCGGTCAGGAAACGTCCGATACCCCGGTTCAGTGGCTCGACCTGCAGCCCGCTGTCAGGACCGAAATGCACGGTTTTTTCGCTGTGATCGACCCACACATCGAGATGATTCTGTTCCTTGCGCACGCGCTGGCCGGGCAGCGTGATGTTCATGCGCATCAGGCTGTGCTGCTTGTCATTGCGTTCGGCATAGCCAAATTCGACAAAACGCAAGGGGCGTCCACCGGTGTTGCGGTCGGTCTGCAACGGTGCCAGGCGGAGCATCTTGTGGTGCTCGACGTGGACGTCCGCCCAGGGCAGCTCGACCGCTGTCGGTGCGTCTTGTACAGCGCTGGTGTCGGGTGAAGTCTGGGTATCGGTCATAACGGCGAGATCCTGTCCAAGCTCTGCTTGTCGCCAGCCAGTGCGCTGGCGACAAAGGCTTATCGGCCGTTTTTTTCAGTACTGGAGGGTTGCCGGGCTTAACTGGTGCGAAGTCCGTCAATAAACCCGATGATTCGCGCGCCCAGTTCCGCTGCGAGGGGCAATTGTGGATCTTTATAAGAGGCCAACTGGCGCTTTACGTCATTGGGCACAATTCGCAATACATGGTTCATGCCTTCGATCAGCGCCAGTTCGGCGTCCGGTTTCGCGGCCTTGAGCAGGCGGGCGTCATTCACTCCGACTTGAATGTCATTGCTGCCCTGAATGATCAGGGCGGGCATTTTCAGGTTGGCGAACGCTGCGGCCGGATCCTGACGAAACAGTGAAATCAGGTACGGCTGTACGCTCGGGCGGAAAATCACCTGCAATTGCGGCGGCACGTTGTCGTCGGTTTTGCCGGCCTTGAGGCTGTCGAGCAATTCGTTGCTGCGCAGCATCAGCGGCGGTGGCAGGCGATTGCTCAGTTGCTGGCGCAATACCTCAGCGACCGGCCGGGCACTGCCAGACATGGAAATCACTGCGCCAGCATCGATATCGGGTGCCGCGAGACTGGCGATCAAGGCGCCCTCGCTGTGGCCGAGCACAATCAGTTTGTCGAATCGCGGATCAGCCTTGAGCTTGTGGCCCCAGGCCTGGGCGTCGGCCACATAGGCTTCCACGCTCAGGTTGCGTTCGTCCGGCGTCGCTGCCAGGCTCGCCGCGACACCGCGTTTGTCATAGCGCACGCTGGCGATGTTGTGTTTGGCCAGCACCCAGGCCAGGCGCTTGAGGCTGTCGTTGCGCCCGCCGTCGGGGTTGTTGCCGTCGCGATCGGTCGGGCCGGAGCCGGAAATGATCAGGACAACCGGCACAGGCTTGTCGGATTTGGGCAGCAACAACGAGCCGAAAAGCTCGCCGGTGCCGGTGTTGAGGGTGATCGGTCGCTGCAGGACAGTTGCCTGGGCGAAGCCGCTGATAAGGGTAAGGCTCAAGGCTAAAACTCGCAGCATCATCAGGCCATCATTCACAAAGATGCCCGTTGGACTCACAGGCACCCATAAGGTTCGAGGATGAACTACTTGGGTAGCCTGCGTATACTGGCGCGCATTACGTATTCAGGTTCATTTCACGGAGCGTCCTGCATGTCCGGCAATACCTACGGCAAGCTATTCACTGTCACCACCGCTGGCGAAAGCCATGGTCCGGCGTTGGTCGCCATTGTCGATGGCTGCCCGCCGGGGCTGGAGATATCCCTGGAGGATCTGCAGCGCGACCTCGACCGGCGCAAGCCCGGCACCAGCCGCCACACCACCCAGCGCCAGGAAGCCGACGAAGTTGAAATCCTTTCCGGCGTGTTCGAAGGTCGCACCACCGGCTGCGCCATCGGCCTGTTGATCCGCAATACCGACCAGAAGTCCAAGGACTATTCGGCGATCAAGGATCTGTTCCGTCCGGCCCATGCCGACTACACCTATCACCATAAATACGGCGAGCGCGATTATCGCGGCGGTGGCCGCAGCTCGGCCCGTGAAACCGCCATGCGTGTGGCTGCTGGCGCAATTGCGAAGAAGTATCTGGCCAGCCAGGGCATTGTCATTCGTGGCTACATGAGCCAGCTCGGCCCGATTGAAATCCCGTTCAAGACCTGGGATTCGGTCGAAGAGAACGCCTTCTTCAGCCCCGATCCGGACAAGGTGCCAGAGCTGGAAGCCTATATGGACCAGCTGCGCCGTGACCAGGATTCGGTCGGTGCGAAGATCACTGTGGTCGCCGAAGGCGTGATGCCTGGCCTGGGCGAGCCGATTTTCGATCGTCTGGATGCCGAGCTGGCCCATGCCCTGATGAGCATCAACGCGGTCAAGGGTGTGGAAATCGGCGCCGGTTTCGCCAGCGTCGCCCAGCGCGGCACCGAGCATCGCGATGAAATGACGCCCGAAGGTTTCCTCAGCAACAACGCCGGCGGCATCCTCGGTGGCATTTCTTCCGGTCAGCCGATCGTGGCGCATCTGGCGCTGAAACCAACGTCGAGCATCACCACGCCGGGCCGTTCCATCGACATTCACGGCAACCCGGTGGAAGTGATCACCAAGGGCCGTCACGACCCATGCGTCGGCATCCGCGCCACGCCGATCGCCGAAGCGATGATGGCGATTGTGCTGATGGACCACCTGCTGCGCCACCGCGGGCAGAACGCCGATGTGCGCGTGAGCACGCCGGTGCTGGGTCAGCTTTAATGGCTGACCTCTCAGCTGCTGCAGCCTGATGGCTGCGGCGGCGCTGCCGTACTGGCGGCTCTCCAGTTTCTATTTGTTCTATTTCGCCTTGCTCGGTTCTACGGCGCCGTTTCTGGCGTTGTATTTCGATCACCTGGGATTTTCCGCCGCGCGCATCGGCGAGTTGGTGGCGATCCCGATGCTGATGCGCTGCGTGGCGCCGAACATCTGGGGCTGGCTGGGCGACTACACCGGTCGGCGGTTGGCCATCGTGCGCTTTGGCGCAGTGTGCACCTTGCTGACCTTCTCGCTGATTTTCGTCAGCAAGAGCTATGCCTGGCTGGCGATGGTCATGGCTTTGCATGCGTTCTTCTGGCACGCCGTGTTGCCGCAATTCGAAGTCATCACCCTGGCACATCTGCAAGGCCAGACCTCCCGCTACAGCCAGATTCGCCTGTGGGGTTCGATCGGCTTCATCATCACCGTGGTTGCCCTGGGCCGCCTGTTCGAATGGCTGAGCCTGGACATTTACCCGGCGGCGCTGGTGTTGATCATGGCCGGCATTGTGCTGAGCAGCCTGTGGGTGCCGAACGCCCAGCCCGCACCGGGCAACCGGGTGGCCGGCGAAGGATTTCTCAAGCAGCTGCGCAACCCCGGCGTGCTGGCGTTCTACGGCTGCGTGGCATTGATGCAGATGAGTCACGGGCCGTATTACACGTTTTTGACCTTGCACCTCGAGCGCCTGGGTTACAGCAGGGGCGTGATCGGCATGCTCTGGGCGGTTGGCGTGGTCGCCGAAGTCCTGATGTTTCTGGCCATGAGCCGGATCTTCGCGCGCTTCTCGCTGCGCCGGGTGCTGATGGCCAGCTTTGCGCTGGCGGCGGTACGTTGGCTATTGCTGGGTTCGCTCGCAGAATTTCTTTGGGTGCTGTTGTGTGCCCAGATCCTGCACGCGGCGACATTTGGCAGCTTTCACGCCGCTGCCATTGCCTTCGTGCAACGTAGCTTCGGTGCGCGCCAGCAAGGCCAGGGCCAGGCGTTGTATGCCGCCTTGGCCGGCACAGGCGGTGCGTTGGGCGCGTTATATTCCGGCTACAGCTGGAACGCCCTCGGGGCCGCATTGACCTTTAGTATTGCCAGTCTCGCAGCTGTCGCGGCTGCCGTTATCATTGCCACATGTATGCAAGAGGACAGGCCATGAGCCTTACCCGTGAACACCTCGCCCAGGAAATCATCGACGCCGGGCGTTTTCTGTATGGTCGCGGCTGGTCGCCGGCCACCAGTAGCAACTATTCCACCCGTTTGTCGCCGACCGAAGCCTTGCTGACCGTGTCCGGCAAGCACAAGGGCCAGCTCGGCAAGGACGATGTGCTGGCCACCGACCTTTCGGGCAACAGCCTGGAGCCGGGCAAAAAACCGTCCGCCGAAACCCTGTTGCACACCCAGTTGTACAGCTGGCGCCCGGAGATCGGCGCAGTGCTGCACACCCACTCGGTCAACGCCACGGTGTTGTCGCGCCTGACGCCGCAAGATTTCATCGAGTTCGAAGACTACGAGTTGCAAAAAGCGTTTAGCGGCGTGTCGACCCACGAATCGACGGTGCGGGTACCGATTTTTGACAACGATCAGGACATTGCGCGCCTCGCCGCCAAGGTGCAGCCTTGGCTAGAAGCCCATCCCGATTGCGTCGGCTATCTGATCCGCGGCCACGGCCTGTACACCTGGGGCGCGCGCATGAGTGATGCGCTGCGGCAGATCGAGGCCTTTGAATTTTTGTTCGAGTGCGAGCTGAAAACCCGCTCGCTCTCAAACCGTTAAGGAGTTGCCCTGATGAGCAGCCTGTCCGTTTATCACGTTTCGAGCCCTGAAATACCCAACAAGGTGCTGACCCATTACGAAGACATCGCCTCGACCCTGGCCGAGCAGGGCGTGCGCTTCGACCGCTGGCAAGCGGCGACGAAACTTCAGCCGGGGGCCACTCAGGAAGAAGTGATCGCAGCTTATCAAGAGCAGATCGACAAGCTGATGACCGAGCGCGGCTACATCACGGTCGACGTGATCAGCCTCAACAGCGATCACCCGCAAAAAGCCGAATTGCGCGCGAAGTTCCTTGAAGAGCACCGCCACGGTGAAGATGAAGTCCGGTTTTTCGTCGCCGGCCGTGGCTTGTTCACCCTGCACATCGAAGATTACGTTTACGCGGTTCTCTGCGAGAAGAATGATCTGATCTCGGTCCCGGCCGGGACCAAACACTGGTTCGACATGGGCGAGCACCCGCATTTCATCGCGATCCGGCTGTTCAACAACCCGGACGGCTGGGTCGCCAACTTCACCGGCGAAGACATCGCCGGGCGTTTCCCGCGTCTTGAGGACTGAACCGATGCCGATCAAAGCGATTCTCACCGACATTGAGGGCACCACCAGCGCGGTGAGTTTTGTCTTCGACGTGTTGTTCCCCTATGCCGCCAGCCACCTGCCGGACTTCATCCGCCAGAACGCCGAGCGCGCGGACGTGGCCGAGCAATTGGCGGCCGTGCGCCGCGATAGCAATGAACCGGACGCCGACGTCGAGCGGGTGATCGCGATTCTGCTGGGCTGGATTGCCCAAGACCGTAAGGCCACGCCACTCAAGGCGTTGCAAGGTATGGTCTGGGAGCAGGGTTATCAGGCCGGGCAGTTGAAAGGGCATGTGTACCCGGATGCAGTCGATGCGCTCAAGCGCTGGCACCAGGACGGCTATCAACTGTTCGTGTATTCCTCGGGCTCGATCCAGGCCCAGCGCCTGATTTTCGGTTGCTCGGAGGCGGGCGATCTGACGCCGCTGTTCAGCGGCTATTTCGACACCACTTCCGGGCCCAAGCGCGAGGCACAGTCCTACGCCAACATTATCCAGGCGATCAAGGTCGAAGCGGGGCAGATTCTGTTCCTGTCGGATATCGTCGAAGAGCTGGATGCGGCGCGTTTGGCAGGCATGACCACCTGCGGCCTGGCCCGCGAGGGCGGTGAGCTGGCGGGGCATGTAACCGTGGACAGCTTTGCCCGGATCGATCCTGCGGCGATCTAATCCCCCCTGTAGGAGCGAACCTTTGTGGCGAGGGGGCCTGCCCCCGTTGGACTGCGCAGCAGTCCCATTTTCTGGGGCCGCTTCGCGGCCCAACGGGGGCAAGCCCCCTCGCCACAAAGGCCCGCTCCCACAAAGGCCCCCTCGCCACAAAGGTTCGCTCCCACAGAGGGCATGCGACAGATTCCGGGTTTACAGCGAGTGATAAGTCGGCAGGGCAAACCGTTGCTGGCTTTGCAGCATGGAGATTTGCGGCAACTCGCTGGCCTGTTCGGCAAGGTCGCGGCGAATTGCGCCGATGACCCACGTCAGTTGGTCACCATTGTGCAATTGCTGGTAGGAAATCGAGCGTTTGAAGGTCCTGCCTTCGGCACTGAGCGTCAGCAGAATCCCGCCGTCAGGTCGAGCCTGGGTGGTGACTTTGAAGTTGGAGAACAAGGACGAAAATTTTTCTTGAATCAGGCTCATGTCTATCAGCTCCGTGAGTACTTGAATGGCAAGCATGCACAGAGGGTTGCAGTGATTGTGCCAGTATCGACTCCTATAAAAATGCTAATAAAATCAGATACTTACAAATAGAGAAGTTTTTTGATTTCGTGCAATCTGCATGAATGGCCATCGTGCATCCTGCATTTTGCGGGGGCGTTCGGCGTTTTGATGGAACCTTTCGCCAGGCAGGGTTTACCAATCGACAGGTAGCTGCTGCGGATACAAAACATTTCAAAAACCGCGTGTACAGCTCAAGAACCGTTGACGTATTTTCGAGGCAAGTCATCGCCGCCCGACAATAAGAAGACCAACGGGAGCAACATGAGTCGCACGTCGCACGACACCATCACCTGGGGCATGATGCTGCGCAAGCTGCCAGCCATCGCCAAAGCCATTCCCCGAGTGGTGAGGGGCATGAAGGTCGCCAACGTCAAGGATCCCGCCCAACCCTGTGGGTTGGGCTGGAGTTTCGAGCAGGCCGTTTTGCGTAACCCCGAGGGGCCGGCGCTGTTGCAGGACGATGTGATACTCAGCTATGGCGAGGTCAATCAATGGGCCAATCGCATCGCCCATCACTTGATCAGCCAAGGCATCGCCAAGGGCGACGTGGTGGCGGTATTCATCGAAAACCGCCCGGAGCTGTTGGTGACTATCCTGGCTGTGGCCAAGGTCGGCGCGATCAGTGCGTTGCTCAACACCTCGCAAACCCGTGACACCCTGGTACACAGCCTCAACCTGGTGGCGCCGGTGGCGATCGTCGTCGGAGAGGAGTTGGCCCCGGCGTTTCTCGCGGTGCGCGAGCGCGTATCGATCGAGTCGTCGCGCACCTGGTTTGTCGCCGATCAGGACACCTCCCACCAGCCAGGCATTGCTCCGGACGGCTTCGTCAATCTGATGTCCGCCAGCATTGACCAATCCAGCGACAATCCGCTCAGCAGCCAGCAGATCTTCTTCGACGACCCCTGCTTCTATATCTACACCTCCGGTACCACCGGATTGCCCAAGGCCGGCGTGTTCAAGCACGGCCGCTGGATGCGCAGCTCGGCAAGCTTTGGCATGATCGCCCTGGATATGCGCGCCGACGATGTCGTCTATTGCCCCTTGCCGCTATATCACGCCACCGGCCTGTGCGTCTGCTGGGGGGCGGCCGTCAGCGGTGCGGCCGGGTTCGCCATCCGTCGCAAGTTCAGCGCCAGCCGGTTCTGGGGCGACGTGCGCAAATATCGGGCAACCACCATCGGTTACGTTGGCGAGTTATGTCGTTATTTGGTGGATCAACCGCCCAGCGCCGAAGACAGCCGTCATGGTGTGAAGAAAATGGTCGGCAACGGTCTGCGTCCCGGCGCCTGGAACGAGTTCAAGACCCGTTTTGCGGTGAATCATATCTGCGAGTTGTACGCCGCCAGTGACGGCAACATCGGTTTTACCAACATTCTGAATTTCGACAACACCATCGGCTTTTCCCTGATGTCATGGGAACTGGTCGCGTATGACCATGACAGTGGTGAGCCGCTTCGCGACGCCAAGGGTTTGCTGCGCAAGGTTGCCAAGGGCGAGCAAGGCTTGTTGCTGGCGAAAATCTACGAAAAGGCCCCCCTGGACGGTTACACCGACCCTGAGAAAACCGCCAGGGTCGTGCTTCACGATGTGTTCGAAAAGGGCGACCGCTATTTCAATACCGGCGACCTGCTACGCAACATCGGCTTCGGTCATGCGCAATTCGTCGATCGCCTGGGTGACACTTATCGCTGGAAGGGGGAGAACGTTTCGACCACCGAGGTTGAGAACATCCTCTTGCAGCACCCGCATATTTGCGAGGCCGTGGCCTATGGCGTGGAAATTCGCAACACCAATGGCCGCGCCGGGATGGCCGCCATCACGCCCGCCGAGTCCCTGGCGACCCTGGATTTCAGTGAGCTGCTGGCCTTCGCCCGGCAACAGATGCCGGCCTATGCCGTGCCGTTGTTCCTGCGGGTGAAAGTGAAGATGGACACCACCGGGACCTTCAAGTACCAGAAAACCCGGCTCAAGGACGAGGCGTTCGATCCGGACAGGACCGGCGATGACCCGATCTACGCCTGGTTGCCGGGCACTCATACTTACGTTCAGGTGACCGGGCAGTTGCTGGCGGACATTCACAGCGGCAAATACCGATATTGAACATGGCTATGACCGCCCAAGAGAAAAAACAAGTGACAGTGCCCGGGCCACTCGGGAAACTGTCGGCTTTGCGAATGACAGAACGTGGAGTGTCCAATGTCAGATAAAAGCCGCCAGATGACCCCCGAGGAAGCTGCCGAATTTGCCGAACAGGTATTCAACAAGGCGCGCGAGGGCGATGCGGCCATGATGGCAGCGCTGCTGACCAAGGGGCTGCCGCCGAACCTGCGCAACCACAAGGGCGACACTTTGCTGATGCTGGCCGCGTATCACGGTCATGTGGAAACGGTGAAAGTCCTGCTCGAGCACAAGGCCGACCCGGAAATCCGTAACGACAATGGCCAGAGTCCGATCGCCGGTGCCGCTTTCAAGGGCGACCTGGCAGTGATCAAGGCCTTGGTCGAAGGTGGGGCGCAGGTAGAAGGTTCGTCTTTCGACGGCCGCACGGCGCTGATGATGGCGGCGATGTTCAACCGCGTCGAAGTGGTCGACTACCTGATCAGCAAAGGTGCCGATGCCCAGGCCAAGGATGCCAATGGCATTACCGCCCTGGATGCGGCCAGGACCATGGGCGCTGTCGATACCGTGGCGCAGCTTGAGAAGTTGGCTGGCTGAAGCAGAGTCCTGTCGGGAGAGGGTGTGCCTGTGGTGAGGGGGCTTGCCACAGGTCATGCCAGCCTCAGCACACAGCCCACGAATGCGCTATCCTTCGCGCCCTCAAAATGACCTCTCCACAGGATTCGCCCCATGAAAGCCGCACTCGTCGAACTCATCAGCAAAATCAGCTCCGGGTGCATGGGCGATGACGAAATTCTCAAGGTCGCCGACGAAGCCGCCCAGGCGTACGCCGACGCCGACGCATTTCTGGCCGCCAACCCGGACATCAACTACGACGACAGCTTCCCGATCCCGCTGGGTGAATGGGTCGTGGTCGGCAGCCTGCCGGAGACCGTGCTGTTTCAGGCCGATACCTACACGGACCTGTTCGCGCAGATCGTTGCCTCGTTCGGCCCGGGCGTCGATTTCAATCTCAAGCCCAAGCAACTGGCCAAGACTGAAGCCCTGACTGCTCTCAATCGCATTCAGGTGCAGATGAGCAGCCTGAACAAGGAAAACGGCGGTTACACGCTGATGAACTTCAGTCATCTGCTCGATGACGAGTTGCAGGTGGTGCTGGTCTTCGGCGACGACGTGCCACGGGTGCTGGAACTCTGTGCCCAGGTCGGTATCGCCGCAGCACCCTCCCTGGAAGCCCTGAAAGTGGCGATCCACGTCTGAAAGCAAAATGCTGGCAATAAAACGGAACCCTGGCGATGACCGTCTATCCTAAGAGGGATTTCCACTCTTAGGGGCGACACCATGGGTTCCACGTTCAACAGTCTGGTTGCATTGATCATTTTCGTCCTGGATATCTGGGCGATCATCAACGTGTTCAAAAGTAGTGCCGGGACCGGGGCCAAAGTCCTCTGGGTACTGTTGATCGCGCTGCTGCCGGTGCTGGGGCTGATCATCTGGGCCATTGCCGGGCCGCGCGGGAATGTGCGGGTCTAGACAAGCGACACTGAACCTGTGGGAGCGTGGCAAGCCCGCGATGGGATCACAGGTGTACCTGACAGACCATGGCGCCTGTATCGCGGGCAAGCCACGCTCCTACAGGGGATTGTGGCAAGCCGGACAACTGAGGTTCGACCTGTCATGTCCGGCGACGTAGAATGCGCGCCTTTCCCGGCCAATCGATCCGATCGACTGGCCATCATGGGCGGGTAACCGTCCGTTGCCTCCCGCATTCATCGGAGCACTTCCCATGAGCAACATCCCTGCCAGCGACTACCTGGAAACCCTCTACGAAGGCTACGGCCAGCGTTTTCGCATGGAAAAACTGCTGCACGAAGTGCGCACCGAACACCAGCACCTGGTGATTTTCGAAAACCCGCGCATGGGCCGGGTGATGGCGCTGGACGGCGTTATCCAGACCACCGAGGCCGATGAGTTCATCTACCACGAGATGCTGACCCACGTACCAATCCTCGCCCATGGCGCAGCCAAGCGCGTGCTGATCATCGGTGGCGGTGACGGCGGCATGTTGCGTGAAGTGGCCAAGCACGGCGGCGTCGAGCACATCACCATGGTCGAGATCGACGGCACCGTGGTCGATATGTGCAAGGAGTTCTTGCCGAACCACTCCAATGGCGCGTTCGATGATCCACGCCTGAACCTGGTGATCGACGACGGCATGCGCTTCGTCGCCACCACCACTGAAAAATTCGACGTGATCATTTCCGACTCCACCGACCCGATCGGCCCGGGCGAAGTACTGTTCTCGGAAAACTTTTACCAGGCCTGCCATCGCTGCCTGAACGAAGGCGGCATCCTGGTGACCCAGAACGGCACGCCGTTCATGCAGATCGAGGAAGTAAAAACCACCGCCGGTCGCCTGCACAGCCTGTTCCCGGACTGGCACTTCTACCAGGCGGCCGTGCCGACCTACATTGGCGGCTCGATGACCTTTGCCTGGGGTGCGACCGATACCGCTTATCGCAAGCTGTCCCGTGAAACCCTGCAGCAGCGCTTCATCGGCAGCGGTATCGTCACCCGCTACTACAATCCGGAGATCCACATCGGCGCCTTCGCCTTGCCGCAATACGTATTGCAGTGTGCACTGGGAATGCCTGGCAGCAATGCAGGAAGCGTTTCCGCGGGTGGCCATGAGTACCCGTCTGTTC
>NZ_JBWKOF010000014.1:0-143516 GCF_059415945.1 Pseudomonas sp. GW821-FHT09H03
GCTTGACTGATACACCGCTTTCGCGAGCAAGCCCGCTCCCACAGGTTGATTGCGTTTCAGCGGACTGCGCTGACACCATCGAGTGTCGAAAACGACGTGTCCTTGGCCGTCAGCAGAAAATCACGCATGTACGGTGCATCCAGCATATCGGTGCGGATCGCCGCATAGAGCGTGGCAAACAAGCCTTTTTCGCCCAGCCGCTTGGCCTTCACGTAACCCCGTGAGCTGTATTCATGCAGCGCCCAGTGGGGCATGCCGCAGACACCGCGTCCGCTGGCCACCAGTTGCATCATCATCACCGTCAGCTCCGAGGTGCGTACCTGCGCCGGTTCAATGTCGGCCGGTTCCAGGAAGCGGGTGAAGATGTCCAGCCGGTCGCGTTCTACCGGATAAGTGATCAGGGTTTCCGCGAGCAGGTCTTCCGGGACGATATAGGCCTTGCCGGCCAGGCGGTGCTGGTTGGCCACCGCGAGCATCGCTTCATAGGTGAACAGCGGCACGTAGGTGATGCCGACCAGATCCACCGGATCGGAGGTCACCACCAGGTCCAGGTCGCCACGGGCCAGGGCCGGTAGCGGCGCGAAGGAAAAACCCGAGGCCAGGTCCAGTTCGACTTCCGGCCAGGCGTCGCGGAACTGGTCGATGGTCGGCATCAGCCACTGGAAGCAACTGTGGCATTCGATGGCCATGTGCAGGCGCCCGGCGGTGCCGCCGGCCAAACGACTGATATCGCGCTCGGCGGCGCGCAGCAGCGGCAGGGTGGCGTCGGCCAGTTGCAGCAGGCGCAAGCCGGCGCTGGTGAAGCGCACCGGTTTGGTCTTGCGCACGAACAACGGCATGCCCAGCCGTTCCTCAAGCTCTTTGAACTGGTGAGACAGTGCCGACTGGGTCAGGTGCAGGCGGTCGGCCGCGTCCACCAGGCTGTCGGCTTCGCGCAAGGCGTGCAGGGTCTTGAGGTGACGGATTTCAAGCACCGGTCTGGCTCCATGAGAAAAACTTGTGATCAACACGAAAAGGTTGAGTTTGTCTCATGTTGCCTTGCCTGTCGACAATAGCGCCATGTTTTACCGAATCTTATGAAGAGAATTCTCACCATGGCACTGGCCCACACCCTTGGTTTCCCCCGTATCGGCGCGGACCGCGAATTGAAAAAAGCCCTTGAGTCCTACTGGAAGGGCGATATCGACCAGCAAGCGTTGAATGACGTCGGCCGTCAACTGCGTGCCGCCCACTGGCAATTGCAGAAAGACGCCGGTATCGATCTGCTGCCAGTCGGTGACTTCGCCTGGTACGACCAGGTGCTGACGCACTCCCTGACCTTCGGCGTGATCCCGGAGCGCTTCGACAACACCAAGGATGCCAACGGCCTGCCGACTCTCGATACCCTGTTTGCCATGGCCCGCGGCGCCAGTACAGCCTGCTGCGGCGCTGAGCACGCCAACGCGCCGTACGCCGAGGAACTGACCAAGTGGTTCGACACCAACTACCATTACCTGGTCCCGGAATTCACGGCCGAGCAAGCGTTCAAGCTGAGCTGGGAACAACTGTTCGAAGAAGTCGATGAAGCCCGGGCGCTTGGTCACACCGTCAAACCCGTCATCATCGGTCCGTTGACTTACCTGTGGCTGGGCAAGGCCAAGGGTAACGACTTCGACCGGCTCGACCTGCTCGAGCGCCTGCTGCCGGTCTATAACGAAATTCTGGTTCGCCTTGCAGGGCAGGGCGTGGAATGGGTGCAGATCGACGAACCGATCCTGACACTCGACCTGCCCCAGGCCTGGAAGAACGCCTTCGAGCGGGCCTATCACATTCTTCAGTACTCGCCGCTGAAAAAGCTCGTGGCAACTTATTTCAGCGGCCTGGAAGACAACCTCGGGCTGGCGGTCGGCCTGCCGGTGCAAGGCTTGCACATTGACGCGGTGCGCGCGCCGGACCAACTCGGCCAAGTGCTCGATCGCCTGCCGACCTACAAGATTCTCTCGGTGGGCCTGGTCAACGGTCGCAATGTCTGGCGCTGCGAACTGGAGCCCGTGCTGGCGCAACTGCAATTTGCCCAGGAGCGCTTCGGCGACAACCTGTGGGTCAGCAGTTCCTGCTCGTTGCTGCACAGCCCGATGGATCTGGAGCGCGAAGACAAACTCGATCCGGAACTGAAAAGCTGGCTGGCGTTTGCAGTGCAGAAGTGTGGCGAAATCGCTGTGCTGCGTGATGCGCTCAACGATCCGCAAGCGCCCAAGGTGCAAGCGGCCCTGGCACAAAGCCGTGCCATTCACGCCAGTCGCGCCCAGTCACCGCGTATCCATAAAACCGACGTTCAGGCTCGCATCCACGGCATCGCGGCAACCGACAGCCAACGCCAATCGCCGTTCGCCAAACGCATCGAACAGCAACGCGCGCAGCTGAAACTGCCGGTGTTCCCGACCACCACCATCGGCTCGTTCCCGCAGACCGCTTCGATCCGCCTGGCGCGCCAGGCCTTCAAGCAGGGCAAGCTGTCGGCCAACGATTACAACGACGCCATGCGCTGCGAAATCCGTCACTCAGTGCAAATCCAGGAGCGCCTGGGCCTGGACGTGCTGGTGCACGGCGAGGCTGAACGCAACGACATGGTCGAGTACTTCGCCGAGCAGCTCGACGGTTATGCCTTCACCCGTTTCGGCTGGGTGCAGAGCTACGGTTCGCGCTGCGTGAAACCGGCGATCATCTACGGCGACCTGAGCCGCCCGAAAGCGATGACGGTCGACTGGATTACTTATGCACAGGGCCTCACGGACAAAGTCGTGAAAGGCATGCTGACCGGTCCCGTGACCATGCTGATGTGGTCGTTCCCTCGGGAAGATGTCTCGCGCAAGGTCCAGGCACAGCAACTGGCCCTGGCCCTGCGTGACGAAGTGCAGGACCTGGAAAGCGCCGGGATCAGGATCGTGCAGATTGACGAAGCAGCGTTCCGCGAAGGCCTGCCGCTGCGCCGGGCACAGTGGCAGGAGTATCTGGATTGGGCCGTGGAGGCGTTCCGCCTGAGCGCCTCGGGGGTGCGCGACGAAACCCAGATCCACACCCACATGTGCTACAGCGAATTCAACGATGTGATCGAGTCCATCGCGGCCATGGATGCCGACGTGATCAGCCTCGAAACCTCGCGTTCGGATATGGAGTTGCTGGAGGCCTTCGAAGCCTTCGACTATCCCAGCGACATCGGCCCGGGCGTCTACGACATCCACTCGCCACGGGTGCCGGACACGGCCGAAATGGTCAAGTTGATGAGCAAGGCGGCGCAGCGGATTGCGGCCGAGCGTCTGTGGGTCAACCCCGATTGCGGGTTGAAGACGCGGGCGTGGCCGGAGACGGAAGCGGCGTTGGTCAACATGGTGGCGGCGGCGCGGCAGTTGCGCAGTCAGTTGGCGTAACCTTGAGGGGAGCGGGCCAGCCGCTCCCCCTTTCAGTTAAAACGTTTCAAAGTACTGGAGGACGGCAGATCGATTGCCGATATCCGCATAGGGCAGGTTGGCATCGTCTGCGTGTGTCAGATAACGGTGTTCCGGCAGTTTCAAGTGGGCCTTCTCGAACCTCTTGAATTGCGGCGGATTATCGCTTTTGTAGTGAAAGTGGACGTACCAGAGCAACTCTGGTTCAGTGAGTGTCATATCCCAGACTTCATATTCCTGCATGTAGTCTGGGTGTCCGTCGCGGCGCTTGCCGAGATTTCTGATCGGAAGTTTTTTACGTATCTCCACCGCATCCTGCTCGATCAGATCCAGCAACATACCGTCGGTGGGTTTGCGTGTGGTCAGTGATTGCCGGGTGCGCAGCGAGCGCCCGGTGGTTTTGAGCTCGTCCGCCTTGTCGCGTAACGCTCTTATGATTTGCTCCTGCGCGGCCACACCCTCAATACGGTCGGCACGGCGAATGAGCTCGTCCGCCTCGCTGACCAACATGTGCTCCAGGTCAACCGGGAGCATATCCTGCTCGGCGTAGCCCTCAACCTTGGCCTGGTATTTGGGCTGGTAATCCAGGCGCTTTTGGGCTTCGTCCAGCAGTGCAGCGAGATTCGGTTGAACCGCTGCCGGTCCGGGTGTCGACGGAGGCAGCAGGCGAAATTTGTCACCACTGGTTTGCTCCCAGACTTCATTGTCGTTGACTTTGAATAGCCGCTTCTTGCTTTTCGGATCCCAACTTTCAACACCAATCAGCCATTGGTTGTCCTCGGTCGGGAACAATTTTTTACTTATTTCCCCTTTGGGTGCCACCGGGACAGATTGATCGATGCCTTTACGTGCCAAGACTGTCATTTTATCGATGCCGGCCAGCAACGGATCAACGACATCCATGTGGAAGTATTCCGGGTAGCTGGTTGTCCAGACCCTCATCTTGCGTCGGAATTCTGTGTACTGCGAAACGCAGACCTGAAGGCTCTGATTGCGCTGCTCCCGTGTGACGATGACTTCCGGGAGGCCGTTCTGCAACGACAAGGCTCGGGCGACATTGTCACGTAGCGCAACGACCTGATCTTTGAGGTACTGCCATGCTGCATCATCGGTTGTGCCGTCCCGTCTGACGATTTTCATCTGGTAGATGGTTTTCAGAAACGTCAATCTGGCTTCGGTGGCGTTTTGGTTCATTTCTTCCATGATTGACTTCAGTAGGGCTTTGTGCGACTTGATGCTGATGCGATCAAACCAATAGTTGGCCTCGGCTTTGAACTTTTGCATCTGCTCCACGTTAGCCACGAACTCCACCTGCAGTTTGCGCAGACCGTCGTTCACAGCCGCCCGCTGTTCAAGGGCGGTACTGGGTAATTTGTCCAGCTCCTCTTTCAGGGCAGTCATTCGTTTAAACAGGTCTACGTTACCGTCCGAGGCATAAGACGCACGGTGCCTGTATCGATCAGCCAATATCCAGGTACCTTTGCTTATCGCTTCAATTAACTCACGTTTTTTTCGTCCCTGTGTCAGCGGTTCCAGCTCCACCAGCACCCTGTGCCGTCGGATGGCCAATTCAATATCGAGGTCGCATAAGGCGTCGACAGTCGGCCTGAGCGCCGGGCGACTCTCCATCGTAGTGGCTTGGTATTTATTGATTGCGATAGCGCTGGAATCGGTCTGGACACGAAATTCATCGGTAACCTCTTGGGCTGTCTCGTTCAACTGTTGAAGGCGGCGAAACCTCTGGTCGGTCCACCAGCGTGGCAGCCGTTGACGAACAGCTTGCGGCCAGATCGGATCTAATGCGTCGGCCAAATGCCCGTACACCTGGCCACCTCCCAACCCACCGCCTTCGAAGGCCGTCCCATAAACGCCGAACCAGGTGTCCCAATGACCTGTTTCATCCAGGGCAACAGGTTGCTTGTAGGTTTTTCGGGAATTGCCGAACAGACGCCAGTTGCGCGAATCCTTGCTCAGTTCAACCTGAAAAATGCGGCCCTGGCGCTCGATGAAATCACCATCGGCATGCCGGTATATACCGCGGTAGAGACCGTGGGTTGCCGGTTGCAGCCCCAGTAGCGAGAGCGGTTTGTCGTACTCGTAACCGGCGAAGCGTGCCAGCACATGCCGGGCTTGTCGCAGGGAAATGTGCTGCATTGCCGCGACGTTTCTGACCAGCTTGTTCAACTGGCGAGTGCGGGTGAAGGAGCGCGCTGTCCGGGAAAGCGCCGAGCTGGCCACTTCACCCGGGAGCAGATCCATGGCCGCGTCAATCAATGAAAGCAGCACCGATTCGACCTCTGACAGGCCGTCACCCACCTCGCCGCGAATAAAGGCCGCGGTCGCCTGGTTCGCGGCGGTCCAGGCATCGTAGAGGGCTATGGTCACGCCAACGAAAGGCACCATGCCCATGGCCATTTTCATGTAGTTGAATGCACGCGGGCCTTTGAGGGCATATCGCTCCATGTACAGCGCATAGTTGGAGCGCGACGTGCCCCGATGGGCTTCGATCAGGCGGCCCATATGCCCATCGAGCAGGTGTGCGGCCAGCGAGGTAGTCGCCGGCCAGCGCGCGCCGACCCCGATCATCGCATCGAAGTGCGTGAGCACAGCCTGATTGATGCGCCTTTCATGGGCTGCAACCTGACCCTGCAACGCGCGACCGGCCAGATAACTGACCCAACGCTGATGCAGGCACAGGTTGAACAGGGCTTTGCGAGCCCCCTCCAGGTTGTCGTAGCGACGCAGGAACTGGCCATCGGGACTGTCGGGCAGGTAGAGCAGGGTCGTACCACTGACCTGTTCTTCAATGAACGTCACACCCGACAAGGTGGCGGAGCCTTCACCGGGCGTGTCCTTGCCCCCTGCGCTCAGGAAGGCTGCGAGCATGACGATACGCTTACCGTCGGCGTTCCAGGCCTCGGCGCTGTTGGCGTCGATGGCGATGTTCAGCACTTTCAATTCGTCGACGCTGATCTGTTTCTGCAGGCGGGAGCATTCGCCTTGCAGCTTGAGCATCAGGCGCCAGGGCTCGATCAGGCATTCACGCCGATGCTCCTTCACGAACACGGATTCGTCGGCCGCGCCCATGAACGTTTTGCGGATCTGCTTTTCGTAGGCCTGGGCCAAGTCGAGTTCGGGCAGGACCCTCTTCAGCCAGGGCACAGTGATCCCGGTCGTCAGGTTCTTGCTTTCGGTTTCATCATCGGCAGTGACCTGCACCTGCATGTACGACAGGCGTAGCGCCAATTGCACCAGGTTCATCGACGGCGTGGTGTCGATGTTGTGTTGGGCCAGATCCTCCAGAGACATCTTGCTGCGCGATATGCTGGGCACTGATTTGAGTTTCTGCGGGGTGCCGGGTGCTCCGGGCGCTTCAACGAATTGGTTTTCCAGTCTCACCGAATCGGGCAAGTCGAGCTTTACGTCGAAACTGCCCTTGACTGCAAAGTCTTTGCGCAGGCGGGCGTGCAGGTGTTTGCGGGTGAAGTCGTCCCGGGGCTCCAGGGCAATGGTCATCAGTTCGTGGCTGCGTTGCATCGCCGGGATGTACGCCTGAATCAGGCCTTTGAGTTCGTTACGGTCCGCTTCAGGCAACTGGTTGAGCCACTGCGGCAGGTTGGCGGCGAGGGCGCCACTGCGGTCTTGCTCAAGCAGATGGGTGAAGGCCAGGCTTCTGGCGGCGTGCACCGGAACCTGTAATCGGGCGAGGGCGCCTTGGCGCAAAATCTCCAGTTGTTCGGCACGCTGTGCGGCGTCGGCCGGTTCAGCATGGAGCTGACGTATTTTGCCGGCCTGTTCTTCGAAGTCGCTGGTCAGTTGGTCAAGGCCATGCAGGAGCGCATCGCCGCTGATTTTTTTCAGCTGCACGGTCAGTTTGCTGTCCTGATCGTGAAGCATGAACACCTGGTGCTCCAGCTCGCGACGGTTGGCAAACCGTTGCAATCCACCACCGGCTCCAGGCCAATAGAGCAGTACGCTATGTGGCGAGTCTGCGTCGATGAGCGCGTCCGCGCCGGTCACGACAAATGCGCCGTTCAGCACCTGGGTGGTGGGGCTGCCGCCGTCATCCTGTTGCTCGCTCGTTGATAGCGTGAGGCTGGCCGCTACCGCGTCCAGACCGGGTTCGTCGGGGGTATCGAGTACAGCTTTGAGCCGGCTGCACTCATCGTCAGTCAACTGCTTGAGCGCCAGTTGCAGCGCTGCTTCGGCGTGTAAACCGGCCTTGTGAGCGGTGTGCAGGGCGCTGAATTCTTGCTGAAACCTGTCCAGATCCAGGGTGCGCGAGCGATGGAGTAATGCAGTACAGGCCTTGTCGGCAGCTTGTTCGGCATCTTCCAGCGCTTTGAGCGAATCCTTGAAAGGTTGCAGGCCTTCACCTTCGCCAACCGCTTCAACCAGTGTTTCCAGTGCCTCACGCTGTTTGTCCAACGCAGCCTTGCGCATCGACCGGGGGATATCGGCGTACAGGCTGCCGAAAAGCGCGGGCTCATCGACCTGGGTATCGTCATCGCCGGTTTCCAGCTTGGGCGGTGAGGCGAAAACCGTTATTTTGCTGTGCTGACGATCAATCTGGTCAGCCCGGCTCAGGGCTTGCCCTCCATGCTCCGCGAGCCCGGGCTTGCCGCGTGTGCCATGCCGTAACGCGGTCACCTGAGCCTCCAGGTGAGCCGCGTACAGATCGCTTGAGCCCACGACAAATGGCTTGGTTTGTACTGTGTACTCAAAATGCATGTTATCGCTGGGCAGGCCCCTGGGAACGAGTGCTTGCCGCGACAGCCAGTCTTGCATGTCGCTGCGCTGCTTGAATACCTGGATTGCGAAGGGCCGGCTGGGCAGATACAGCAATGGGCTGGCGCTCGCCGGGTCTCCCGTGGTGATGACCCAGGCACCTGTAAGTTTGACTCGGCTTTGGTTGCTTAACACCAGCGCCAGTGTTTCGGTACGGATGGGCGGGTCGCTGGAGACCGCCTCCGCGGGGGGCGTATCGATGAGCGTCAGCAAAGGTTTGAGCTGCTGCGCCGTAAGGGTTTTCTGGGCGAATGCCAGTTGGGCGGCGGCCTCGAAATGATCGCGATAAAGCTGTATCGAGCGTTGTTGTCGCGACACAGGGGTGCCGGGGGCTCGCGAGGCCCAGAAGGTTCGCCAGCGCTCGCCGAGTGCCTGCTCCAGATTGAGCTTCTTGAGTCGCGCGAGCATTTGCAGCGGTGTCAGTGCTGACAGGGGGTGGGGCTGATCAACGCCCGTCACTCGACATTGCTGATCGAGGTTTTCCTCCAGCGTCGGGTGTTGCACAACGAAAGCGCAGGCATCGGTCAAACTGACGAAACGCTCTGGCTGCTCGTCCGTGGCGGGGAAGAGCAAACCGGCCAGTTGCCCATCCAGATTCAGTTCCCGTTTGAGCAGTTGATTGAGCGTGTCGCGCAGTCGCGGACTGCTGGTCACCAGCTCGCGCAAGCCCTGGCTGGTTTCGCGCCAGCGTGCAGACGCTTGCAGAAACAGGCTTTCGTCGATCAGGGGCGGTAGCGGGGGGGAGGGTGTAAAGACGGCAGGTGGCGACAAGGGCAGTTCGAAGAGGAGTCTATCGGTCATGGCAATATGGCTCGCGATGTGGGGAGCAGAGGATCCGCTCCTTGATCGAGCCATTTAAGGAAAGTCCCGTGTGGTACGGGCACTACATAGTTACCGCACCACGACATGAGAGTTAGCGCACCGACCATTCGGCGATTTTCATCAAATTGTCACGCAACTGTGGCAGCGCGCTTGCACAAACATCATCAGACTCGCGCTCTACTGGGGTTCTGCGTTTCGGTGTTTTTCATGCGTGCTTTCTTTCTATCGGCGGCCGTTTTCCTGGCCGCGCTGTTCAGCCTGCCATCCATGGCGGCCTCGCAATGTGATGTGAATGTTCCAACCGAACGGGTCGATCTGGCACAGGTGAGCCTGGCGTACCAGAGCATCGGGCGTGATTCCGATCCGGCGCTGTTGTTGGTCATGGGCCTGGGCGGGCAGTTGATTCATTGGCCGGATGAGGTGGTGGTCGCGCTGTGTCAGCAGGGTTTTAGGGTGATTCGTTACGACAACCGGGATGTTGGTCTGTCCACTTGGCGGCAAACGCCCGCCGACGCCAACCTGACCTTCGAAGTGCTGCGCTACAAACTCGGCTTGCCGGTGTCGGCGCCCTACACCCTGACCGACATGGCGGACGATGGCTTCGGCCTGATGGATGCCCTGCATGTCGAACGGTTTCACGTGCTCGGCGCGAGCATGGGCGGGATGATCGCCCAGCATATGGCAGCCATGGCGCCGCAACGGGTCGAGAGCCTGACGTTGATCATGACCACATCCGGGGCCGAAGGCTTGCCGGCGCCGAGCGCGGCCCTTATGCAATTGCTGGCGCGTCGCGGCGCCCCGAATCGTCAAGTGGCTCTGGAACAACAGGCCGACCTGCTGGCAGCGCTGGGCAGTCCGATGGTCAGTGACGATCGTCAGGCATTGCTGGAACAGGCGGCCGCTTCCTATGACCGGGCGTTCAATCCCGAAGGCGTGAAGCGCCAGATCATGGCCATTCTGGCCGAACCGAGCCGTGTCGCGTTGCTTAACCAATTACGGGTGCCGGCGCTGGTGGTGCATGGTACGGCCGATCCGCTGCTGCCGGTGATGCACGGCGTGCATCTGGCGGCGCACTTGCGTGGCAGTGAGTTGAAATTGATTCCGGGTCTGGCCCATCGCTTCCAGGAACAGTTCAAGGCACCGTTGTTGGCGGCAGTGTTGCCGTATTTGCGCGCTCACCGGGAAGACACGTCGCATTGGGCGCAGATCGACCCGGTGGTCGAACACAATCTCCTGTAAACCCCGGCAAGGGGGTAATGCTGTTCACTTAAGCTGGGTACACACTTTGTGGAGAGGGGGCTTGTCGGATCGCCGCACCGCCCCATTCGGCTGCGCAGCAGTCGTAAAACCATAACACGCGTTATACCTGATACACCTCGGTGGCCGGTTTTGGGGCCGCTCCGCGACCCAACGGGGGCAAGCCCCCTCGCCACAAAGTGTGTACCCAGCTTAAGTGAACAGTATTACGGCGAGGGGGATGTTCAGGCGTGCAGGCGCACCCAGACGCTGACCAGCACGGTGGCTGCCATCAACCAGGCCACGGCGGCCACCGCCAGCGAGGCCTCCAGGCGCATCCGGTCCACCATCAGGTACAAGGTCGCCAGGTAGACGAAGTACGGAATGATCGACCACATGCCGAACACGATGGTGGTCTTGAGGTCATCCAGCGAGCGGCCTTTGCCGACGATGTAGTGGGCAATCAGGGCGAAGGTCGGAAACAGTGGCACCAGGCCGGCGATGTAATAGTTTCTGGTCTTGGCCAGGGCGGCGAGGATCACCACCACCGCGGCACCCAGCATTGCTTTGAGAATCAGGTCCACACAGGTCTCGCTTTAATGGCTCAGGCCGTACTTTTTCACTTTGTCGAACAACGTGGTCTTGGCCATGCCCAGTTCCTGGCTGGCCTGGGTCAGGTTGCCGCCGCTGCGTTGCAAGGCGTCCACCAGCAGGTTGCGCTCGAAAGCCTCCACGGCTTCGGCGAAGGCCAGGCCCTGGTTGTTGCCGCTGGCCCCAGACTTCTTGAAGGCCGGCAGGCCGAGGGCGAAGCGCTCGGCGACGTTGCGCAGTTCGCGCACGTTGCCGGGCCAGTCGTGGCTCATCAGGCTGGACAGGGTCTGGTTGTCCAGCTCCGGCACACTGCGGTCGAAACGCAGGGATGATTGCTGCAGGAAGTGTTCGAACAGCTGCAGGATGTCCTCGCGACGTTCACGCAAGGGTGGCAGTTCCAGGGTTACCACGTTGAGGCGGTAGTACAGGTCGCTGCGAAATTCGCCGGCCCTGCTCGACTCGTCCAGATCGGACTTGGTCGCGGCGATCACCCGGCAGTCCACCGCCACGCTCTGGTTCGAGCCGAGGCGTTCGAGGGTGCGCTCCTGCAAGACCCGCAGCAGTTTGATTTGCAGCGCCAGCGGCATGCTTTCCACTTCGTCGAGGAACAACGTACCGCCGTCGGCGTGCTCGATCTTGCCGATTCGCCGTTTGCCGGCGCCGGTGAAGGCGTTGGCTTCATGGCCGAAAATTTCGCTTTCGAACAGGTTCTCCGGCAGGCCCCCGCAGTTCAGCGCGACAAACTGCCGGGTGTGGCGGCGACTGAAGTCGTGCAGGCAGCGCGCGACCAGCTCTTTACCAGTACCGGTCTCGCCTTCGATCAACACGTTGGCCGAAGTGTCGGCGACGTTGGCGATCAGTTCTCGCAGGTTCTGCATGGCGGGCGAACGGCCGATGATGCGACCTTCGAGGGAGTCGCGCTCGGCCAGTTGCCGGCGCAACGACGAAACTTCACGCGCCAGGCTGCGCTGCTCCAGGGCGCGGCGGGCCACATCCACCAGACGTTCCGGGGAGAACGGTTTCTCCATGAAGTCGTAGGCGCCTTTTTGCATCGCGCCGACCGCCATGGAGATGTCGCCATGGCCAGTGATCAGGACCACCGGCAGGCTGCGATCGCGCGCCTTGAGCCGGGTCAGCAGTTCCAGGCCATCGATGCCCGGCAGGCGTATGTCGCTGATGACAATGCCGGCAAAGTTGTCGCCGACCCGCTCCAGGGCTTCTTCGGCGCTGCCCACGCCAATGCAGGGGATGTCTTCGAGGGTCAGCGCCTGCTGGCAGCCAAGCAGTACATGGGGGTCGTCTTCGACGATCAACACACTAAGGTCGTTGTTCATATTGGCTCGGCGGGAGTGGGGCTTACCAACGGTAAACTGAGGACGAATGCGGTACCACCGCTGGCCGGATGTTCGACACCCAGTTGCCCGCCGGTGGCGGCGGCCAGGCTGGCAGAAAGCGTCAGGCCAAGGCCCAGGCCCTGTTCGCCGGGTTTGGTGGTGAAAAACGGTTCGAACAGGTGCTTGCGCGTTTCGGCGTCGATGCCGTGGCCGTTGTCACGTACGCGCAGCCGATACTTGTCGTCGACCCGCTCACCTTCCAGCCACAGCTGTGGCAGTGGCTGCGCCTGCATGGCGTCGAGGGCGTTGCCGATCAGGTTGACCAGAATCTGCTCCAGGCGGGTCTGGTCGATTTGCAGTTGTACGTCTTCGAAGTCTCGATGCAGGCGCAATGGTGTGTTTTCCACGCGGCTGCCGAGCAACTGCAAGGCGGCGTCCGCGGCTTTGCCGAGGCAGGCCTGGCCTTTGTCATCACCGCGACGGGCAAAAGAGCGCAAGCTGGCGGTAATCCGGCCCATGCGGTCGATCAACTCGTTGATGGTCTTGAGGTTGGTGCTGGCCACGTCAAGCTGGCCGCGCTCGAGGAAACGTACGGTATTGCCGGACAGGGTGCGCAGCGCCGCCAGCGGCTGGTTCAATTCATGGGCGATGCTGGTCGACATCTGGCCAATCGCCGCGAGTTTTCCGGCCTGCACCAGTTCATCCTGGGCGCGGCGCAAGGTCTCTTCGGCATGCCGGCGTTCACGGATCTGACCCTTGAGCCGTTCATTGCTGGCGCGCAGGTCGACGGTCCGTTCGGTAATCCGACGCTCCAGTTGATTGTTGGCTTCCTGCAGGGCTTCCCGGGCGGCGAGGCGGGTAGCGATCACCTTGCGCCGTTCGTTCCAGGCAATCAGCAGAAAGGCGACCAGGGCAAATGCCACCGCTACCAGAATCCCCTGGTTGATCGCTTCGCGACGCAAATCCTGCAACGGGGTGAGCAGGGTGAAGTTCCACGGTGTATCGCTCAGCGGTCGGCTTTGCGACAGATAGCTGATGTTCTCGTCGTCTGACTTCAGTTCACTGTTGGCCGGAAAGGTGAGTTTTTCCACGCCTTCCGACAGGGTTTCCCGGGCCAGCGGTTGCAGTTCATTGAGCGGGAACCAGTAGTACTGCAGGCTGCGGGCCAGTTTCTCCTTGGTTTCGTCGCTGAGCGGCAGCACCGATTTGAGCCGTCGCGCCGGATCGCTGGACAGAATGATGATGCCGTTCTCGTCACTGACGAAGGCTTCCAGGCGCGCCCTTTGCCAGCGTTCTTCCATGGCTTCCAGGCGGACCTTGACCACCGCGACGCCGATGATCTTGCCGTGTTCTTCCAGGCCGTGGGCCAGATAGTAACCGGGCTCGCCGTTGGTGCTGCCGATGCCATAGAAGCGTCCCGGCTGGCCGCGCACGGCGTTCTGGAAATAGGCGCGGAAGGACAGGTCTTCACCCAGGTAACTGTCGAAGTCGCGCCAGTTGCTGGTGGCCATGACGCGGCCGGTGGTGTCCATCACGTAGATGGCCCGACTGCGGCTGCGCCGGTTCAGGCCTTCGAGGTAATCATTGACCGTTTGCCGGTGTTCCGGGGTCGGGTCGGCCAGCAGCTGCGAAACGCTGGATTCGAGTTCCAGCAGGCTGGGCAGGTAGGTGTACTTGCTGATCTCGCTCTCGACGGCGCGGGCGTGCAGCTCCAGCTGACGCTGGCCGTTCTCGCCGAGGTGGCGAATGCCATAGTGCTCACTGAGCCAGAAGCCGATGAAGCCGAGTCCGATCATCAGGGCGATGATCAACGGCGGCAGGAACAAATGACGGATCAGACGGGGTTTCACGGCGAGTGATGGCGGCGGTGCGCGATAGAGATTGGGGTCGCATTTCATCACAGATGCCTTGGGTCAACCACAACACTTGATCGTGAATAACCACTGGTGTGGGGTGAACTTTGTGGCGAGGGGGCTTGCCCCCGTTCGGCTGCGAAGCAGTCGTAAGCCCATTGCATGCGGTCTGACTATAAAATGCCGGGGCCGCTTCGCGACCCAACGGGGGCAAGCCCCCTCGCCACAGAAGCCCGCTCCCACAGGGGGAGCGGTGTTTGCTTAGTGCTGCAGGATCTTGTTGAGGAAGTGCTGGGTACGTTCGGCGCGGGCGTTGATGTCGCCGAAGAACTCCTCTTTCGGGCAGTCTTCGATGATCTTGCCGGCGTCCATGAAGATCACGCGGTCGGCCACTTTGCGGGCGAAGCCCATTTCGTGGGTCACGCACATCATGGTCATGCCTTCGTGGGCCAGTTGCACCATCACGTCGAGTACTTCGTTGACCATTTCCGGGTCCAGCGCCGAGGTCGGTTCGTCGAACAGCATGACGATCGGGTCCATCGCCAGCGCACGGGCAATCGCCACACGCTGCTGCTGACCACCGGAAAGCTGGCCCGGGTGCTTATGGGCGTGAGCCGAGAGACCGACGCGCTCAAGCAGTTGCAGGCCTTTCTTGGTGGCTTCTTCCTTGCTGCGGCCCAACACCTTGATCTGCGCGATGGTCAGGTTTTCGGTGATGGTCAGGTGCGGGAACAGTTCGAAGTGCTGGAACACCATGCCAACGCGCGAACGCAGTTTCGGCAGGTTGGTCTTCGGGTCGGCTATGGACGTGCCGTCGACCACGATGTCGCCCTTCTGGAACGGCTCCAGGGCGTTGACGCACTTGATCAGGGTCGACTTGCCGGAACCCGATGGCCCGCACACCACGATCACTTCGCCTTTTTTGACCTCGGTGCTGCAATCAGTCAGTACCTGAAAGTCCCCATACCACTTGTTGATGCTTTTGATAGAGATCATACGGCGAACCTTTTTTGCAGACGCTTGACCAGCAGCGAGGCGGAAAAGCTGATAATGAAGTACACGAGACCTGCGAAGATCAGGAACTCATTGGAGCGGCCAATGATGTCGCCACTGGCGCGCGAAGCATTGAGGAAGTCCACCAGACCGACCGCGTAGACCAGCGAGGTGTCCTGAAACAGGATGATGCTCTGCTGCAGCAACAGCGGGGTCATCTTGCGGAACGCTTGCGGCAGGATGATCAGGCGCATCATCTGGCCGTAAGTCATGCCCAGCGCCTGGGCAGCGCCCATCTGGCCCTTGGGAATCGACTGCACACCGGCACGGACGATTTCGCAGAAGTACGCCGCTTCGAACATCATGAAGGCCACGATGCAGGAGGCGAACGCGCCGATCGGCGTGTCTTCGCCGGTGATCCAGCGCAGTACGAACGGCACCGCCAGGTAGAACCAGGTGATGACCAGCAGCAACGGGATCGAGCGGAAGTAGTTGACGTAGGCGCCAGCGAGGTTCGACAGCAGTTTGTTGTGGGACAGGCGGCACAGCGCCAGGATGGTGCCGAGGATGATCCCCCCGATCACGCCCATGGCCATCAGTTTCAGGGTCATGACCATGCCGTTCCACAGGCCCGGCAGGGACGGGATGATGCCCGAGAAGTCGAATTCCATCATTTACCCCCTACGGAGATCAGGCCCGGTACGGCGACTTTCTTCTCGACCAGGCGCATCAGCAACATCAGGCTCATGTTCAGGGTGAAGTAGATCAGCGTGGCCAGGGTAAAGGCTTCGAACAGGTTGGCGGAGAACTCGGCGGTCTGTTTGGTCTGCGCGAGCAATTCCATCAAACCGATCAGCGAGGCCACGGAGGTGTTCTTGAAGACGTTGAGGAATTCCGAGGTAAGCGGCGGAATGATGATCCGGTAGGCCTGGGGCAGCAGCACGTTCCAGTAGATCTGCGGCAGTTTGAAACCCATGGCGCGGGCCGCGGATTCCTGACCCTTGGGCAGGGCCTGGATGCCGGTGCGCACCTGTTCGCAAACCCGCGCGGTGGTGAACAGGCCCAGGCACACGACGACGCTGAGGAAGGCCGAGGTTGTCGGGTTCAGATCCTGCTTGTACCACTCTTGTAGGTCCGCCGGCAGCAGGTCGGGTACCAGGAAGTACCAGATGAACAGCTGAACCAGCAGCGGCACGTTACGGAAGAGTTCGACGTAGCAGGTGGCGATGCCCGATACGATGCGATTCGGCACGGTACGCATGACGCCCAGGATCGAGCCCAGTGTCAGGGCGATGATCCACGCCGCGATGGCGATGCCGATGGTCCAGGCCAGACCGGACACGTACCAGTCGAGATAGGTCTCGCTGCCCACGCCGGTGGACTTGAAGAACACGCTCCAGTCCCAGTTGTAATTCATTAGGGTCTCCCCTCGGATTCGATCGATGTACAAATGCCCGCTTGGGGGAAGCTCCGTTCCCGCCCGACCTCGAGAGTCAGGCACACGCGCTCGGCTCGACAGCCACCGGTTCGAGTTTTTCCAAAAATGCCAGCAGGGAGTGCGATCCCTGAGAGGGCAACGACCCTCTCAGGGATAAGGTTAGTCAGAAATCAGGATTTCTTGTCGTCAGCCGCTTTGTCGGTCGGATTGGCGATCAGGGCCTTGAGCTCGTCGCTCATCGGGAACATCAGGTTCAGGCCCTTTGGCGGAATCGGCTGCATGAACCATTTTTCGTAGATCTTGTTGATCTCGCCCGATGCGTAAGTTGCCTTGATGGCGTCATCCACGGCCTTTTTGAACGGCTCGTCGCCTTTGCGCACCATGCAGCCGTAGATTTCGTAGGACTGTGGAGTACCGGTCACGGCCCAGTCATCGGCTTTCTTGGCCTTGGCGGCTTCACCGGCCAGGAGGGCGTCATCCATCATGAAGGCCACTGCGCGGCCAGTTTCCAGCATCTGGAAGGATTCGCCGTGGTCTTTGGCGGAGATCACGTTCATGCCCATCTGCTTGTCGGCGTTCATCGCCTTGAGGATGCGCTCGGACGTGGTGCCGGCGGTGGTCACGACGTTCTTGCCTTTGAGGTCCTCGAAATCCTTGTACTTGGAGTCCTTTTTGGACAGCAGGCGGGTACCGATTTCGAAGATGCCGACAGAGAAGTCAACTTGCTGCTGACGCTCGACGTTGTTGGTGGTGGAACCGCACTCAAGGTCAACGGTGCCGTTCTGTACCAGCGGGATACGGGTTTGCGAGGTGACCAGGTTGTACTTGACCTGGAGATTGGGCAGGTCCAGGTCTTTTTTCAGGGCTTCGACGACTTTGAGCTGAATGTCGTGGGAGTAGCCGACCGGCTTGCCGGAAGCATCAGCGATGTAGGAGAAAGGAATGGAAGCGTCACGGTGTCCGAGGGTAATGACACCGGATTCTTTGATCTTCTTCAGGGTGCCGGTCAGTTCGGCTGCGAAAACTGGCGTGCTGATCAGAGCGGCAGCAATGGCTGCGCCCAGGATATGGGGAACGATGCGCATCAAATTTTCCTCGACTTTGTTTTTTTTATGGAGCCAGTTCATCGGCCCTTTTTGTGCTGCAAAACACCTGAGCGCCACGATGAGCGAGCGCAAAGGACATTCGTCGAAGAGTGTAGAGCATGACTCGTGCCAGACCAGTCGATAATGATCAAATCATTGATTTATAAGGAAATTAAATATTTGTGGCGTTGATGTTGTGAAGGAAGCATCCGGTTAACCGAACCGACCGACAGGTCGCGTTCGGAAAACCGAATGGTGGCTAATGCGCATCTCCAGGTGTGGGAGCCGGCTTGCTGGCGATAGCGGAGCATCAGTCACATCAATCCTGTCTGATAGATCGTCATCGCCAGCAAGCCGGCTCCTACAGTGTGGGCATGTCAGGGGTATTTGCGCTTGTCCGGCGCAGGCGGGAAGTACTGGTACAACCAGGTTTCACTGAGCGTGCGATCGTTAGTGCGAATGAACAGACGCAGTTCTACCGGCGCGACGCTGTCATTGGTCGGGTACCAGTCGAACAGGATGCGGTAGCCCTTGATGTCGTCGAGCTTGAGAATGCTGAAATCCTTGACCTCGCCGTTCGAGCAGGTGACCACGGGCTCGATGCCTGTGCCTTCAGGCAAGCGATCCAGGCCGCCACCGGTGAAGTCCACGGCAAAACGCCGGGCCCAGACCGGTGGGTAATGCTCGCCCGGTGCCCAGCCTTCAGTGAAACCGCCCATCCCTGAACGGGTCGCGTGGACCCGGGCAAGTGGCGTGCCGACCGGGGGCAGGGCACTCCAGTAGAGCTTGTAGCCGTAGTTCAGCGAGTCGCCGGCGGCCACTGGTTTTTTGGGCGTCCAGAAGGCCACGATGTTGTCCATGGTCTCGCCGGTGGTGGGGATCTCCAGCAAGTCGATCGAGCCTTCACCCCAGGCTGTGGTCGGTTCGACCCACAGGCTCGGACGGCGGCTGTACCAGTCGACGGTGTCCTGGTAACTGGCGAACTCGTGATCGGTCTGCACCAGGCCGAAACCTTTCGGGTCCTTGTCGGCGAATGCGTTGAATTGCAGGGTGGCCGGGTTGTTCAGCGGACGGCAGATCCACTCGCCGTTGCCGCGCCACATGGCCAGGCGATCGGAGTCATGGATCTGCGGGTGAATGGTGTCGCACATCCGGCGCTCATGGGTGCCGCAACTGAACATGCTGGTCATGGGTGCAATGCCCAACTGGTCGATGGCAGTACGCGCGTTGACGTGGGCGTCGACTTCCATCACCACGCGCTCGGCCTGGCAGTCGATATCGAAGCGATAGGCGCCGGTAGCGCTCGGCGAGTCGAGCAGGGCATAGACCACGAAACGGGTGCTGTCCTTGTCTGGCGTCTCGAACCAGAACTTGGTGAAGTCGGGAAACTCTTCGCGCTTGCTGGCGTAGGTGTCGATGGCCAGGCCGCGGGCCGACAAGCCGTACTGGCCGGTGGCGTCTACTGCACGGAAGTAGCTGGCGCCGAGGAAAGACACGACGTCGTGCTTGTCCAGTTCCGGAGCCTTGAACAGCTTGAAGCCGGAGAAGCCCAGGTCTCCTTTGAGCTGGGTAGTGTCAACGGTGGTGTTTTCATAGTTGAACAGCGACGGACGGAAATGCACCTCGCGCGCCAGGCGGGTCTTGGGGTCGACGCTGTACATGCGCACCGGCTGCTTGAACCCCATGCCGACGTGGAAGAACTGCACGTCAAGCTGCCCGTTCAGGTCATTCCACAGTGAATGGTTGCCGTCATAGCGGATGGCGTTGAAGTTCTGCGGGGTCATGGTGGCCAGGGTCGGCGGCAACACCTGCTTGGTGTCCTGGTAGCGGTTGCTGGCAAGCTGTTTGGCCTGGCGTTTCAGCGCTTCGAAATCGAACGCCGTGGCCTCGCCATCGGCGGTGCTCCCGCTGCCCGCCCAGGCATTGGCGGCCAGCAGGCCGGTGGCGGACAAGCCGGTGTAGGCAGCGATGGCCATGGAGGCTTTGAGCAAATGTCTGCGGTGCATAAATACAACCTGTCGTTAACAATCCCGCGCCGTTCCTGGCACGTGCTGGATCAGAAATATCGGTTCGGACATGCCTTCGGCCAAACGCAACGGACTTTAAACAGATGCCGGATAGCTTAAACCGTTCGCTTGAAGAGCAAAATTGATTGATGGCACGGCGCTAGTCCGGCAATGAAACAAGACATGTCGGTAAATGTTTCCCACAGCCTTTTCTGATTTTCAGGGCATATCTGCTTTTTTCGACTAATTACTCTAAAAACCGCTTTTCAGCGCGCGGAATATTCCTATTCTGTGCTCATGACCGGTTTATGCCCTTCAGGCCGGTGCGGTTCAGTGGGCACATGGAGGCAGCTGAAACAGGGAGTCAGTTGAAAAAGATAGGGCGATTCGGTTTTTAGCAGTTTTCTTTGACGTATAGAGAAGGACATCGTCCATGTCGAAAGTACAAGGCATCACCGAAATGTTGGGAATCTTTCCGTGCCTGGGTACCGGGCGACGCAGACGCAGACTCAACAGCGAGGAAATGAAACTGGTGGAGCGATATCGCGAATTATCGGAAAGCGACCGGATTGCCATGCGCTATCTGGTGGATGCGATGAGGAGTGTTTCGCGGTTCTGAAAGAGGCGGGGCATCCGGCTTGGGCGGGATGCCCTTTTTTCACCAATCCTGCGAGCGTTCTGAGCGTTGATGCAGCACTCGCAACACCTGTACCTGGCCTTCGACAAATCGATAAGGGGCGATGAAGGGATATCGGCCAAGCACTAACTCTCGTACATCAGGCACCACAGACGGCCGGCCCGAGCCGGGAAAATGCTCGAGCAGTTCAAAGGATTGCAGGATCGTGAAAATGATCTCGAGGGCGGCAGGTGCCCCAACGACCCTGTGGTAATGCTCGTGGATGTGATCAAGGTCGCTTTCGGCTTTTTCAGTCAGTACTACGCTCGGCACGTTTGGCCCACTTAGCCTTCACGGCGTCCAGATCGGTAAATTTCCCGGCGTTGGCATCGGCTATGCCGTCGCTGATGGCTTGCAGATGCCAGGATTCGGCTTCCACATAACGAACCAGTGCACGCTTGAGATGGTATTGGCGGTCGCGATCGGTGGCGGCTGCCAGCTGATCGAGCTGTTGAGCCAGTAATTCTTCGACGCGAAAGGACAAAACGGGTGAAGCCATGATGGCTCTCCTAGGGTGTATACGCTGTAAACTACGTAAACACACTAGGGTCTCCCGCGCTTTTCGTCAACCAACTCAAGTGTGCAGAGGCGTAGAAAACTTTAGCGGGGTGAGCGCGAAAGTGGGGGAGTGATGTGTTGCCAGATGCTGTTCCCTACCAAGGCCATGCGCTGGGCAGGGTAATGCACTCATTGAGATCTCTGCGCAAAATTGGCAGATTCAGGATGTCCGAAACCAGGGCAAAGTTTTGGAAGCGTTCCGGGGCGGTGGTTATTGTTTTGTCTTCCAGGTGTCGCCTGGTGCCGGCTTCTGCCTTGAAGCCGGGGTGACGCTATCGCCAGCAGGCTGGCTCCCACAGGGAAACGCATTCCAAACTGTGGGAGCCAGCCTGCTGGCGATGCCTTTAGTGCTTGAACATCACATGCCGCACAACGGTGTAGTCCTCCAACCCATACATCGACATGTCCTTCCCGTATCCGGACAGTTTCTGACCGCCATGGGGCATTTCGCTGACCAGCATGAAGTGCGTATTCACCCAGGTGCAGCCGTACTGCAAGCGCGCGGACAGGCGATGGGCGCGGCCGACGTCTGCGGTCCACACCGACGAGGCGAGCCCGTAGTCCGAATCATTGGCCCAGCCCAGCACCTGCGCTTCATCGGTGAATCGGGTGACGGACACCACTGGCCCAAACACTTCACGACGAACAATTTCATCGTCTTGCTGCGCGTCGGCCAGCACCGTGGGCTCGAAGAAGAACCCGTTGCCGTCCACCGCCTTGCCACCGGTGATCAGGCGGATGTGCGGCTGGGCCACGGCGCGCTCGACAAAGCCGGCCACGCGGTCGCGGTGCTGTGCGCTGATCAGTGGGCCGAGTTCGGTCGATGGGTCATCCTGCAAGCCGTGCTTGATGCTGCTGACGGCGGCACCGAGTTTCTCGACGAACTTGTCGTAGATGCCTTCCTGCGCATAGATGCGGCAGGCGGCGGTGCAGTCCTGGCCGGCGTTGTAAAAACCGAAGGTGCGGATGCCTTCCACTGCCGCGTCGATGTCGGCGTCGTCGAAGATGATCACCGGAGCCTTGCCGCCCAGTTCCATGTGCATGCGCTTGACGCTGTCGGCGGTGCTGGAAATGATGTTCGAACCGGTGGCGATGGAACCGGTCAGGGACACCATGCGCACTTTCGGATGGGTCACCAGCGGGCTGCCGACGGTAGGACCGCGACCGAATACCAGGTTGAGCACGCCGGCCGGGAAAATTTCCGACGCCAGCTCGGCCAGACGCAGGGCGGTCAGCGGAGTTTGTTCCGACGGCTTGAGGACCACGGTATTACCGGCGGCCAGGGCCGGGGCGATTTTCCAGGCAACCATCATCAGCGGGTAGTTCCACGGCGCGATGGAAGCGATCACGCCCACCGGATCGCGGCGGATCATCGAGGTGTGGCCAGGCAGGTATTCGCCACCGGCCGAACCGCTCATGCAACGGCTGGCGCCGGCGAAGAAACGGAATACGTCGGCAATCGCCGGGATCTCGTCGTTCAACGCGGCGCTGTAGGGCTTGCCGCAGTTGTCCGATTCCAGTTTGGCCAGCTCTTCTCCGTGGGCTTCGATGACGTCGGCGAGATTGAGCAGCAGCAGCGAACGTTCTTTAGGCGGGGTCTGCGACCAGCTGTCGAACGCGGCGTCGGCAGCGCGCACGGCGGCATCGACCTGGGCTTCGCTGGCTTCGTTGATTTCCACCAGCACACTGCCCAGCGCCGGGTTGAACACCGGTTGGGCGGGGCCTTCGCCATCAAGGAGTTGGCCGTTGATCAAGAGTCGGGTTTGCATGGCATTGTCCTCTTCGAAACTATTTATTTTTATCTGTAGCAACCGGGTCTAACTGTGGGAGCGGGCTTGCTCGCGAAAGCGGTGTGTCAGGCACCATCACTGTTGAATGTGATGACCTTTTCGCGAGCAAGCCCGCTCCCACATTGAGTTCGGTTCCTTTCGGGAGTAATCGTTGTCAGTTACTTTCCACCACTGCCCGCCACGCTTTCACCGCCACGGGTCAGGTAATAGGCACCGAAAATTGGCAGCATGGTCACGATCATCACCAGCATCGCCACGACGTTGGTCACCGGTACGTCCCGTGGGCGGCTGAGCTGGTTGAGCAGCCACAGCGGCAGGGTGCGTTCATGGCCGGCGGTGAAGGTGGTGACGATGATTTCATCGAACGACAGCGCGAAAGCGAGCATGCCCCCAGCCAGCAACGCCGAGCCGAGGTTCGGCAGGATGATGTAGCGGAAGGTCTGCCAGCCGTCGGCGCCGAGGTCCATCGAGGCCTCGATCAGGCTGTGCGAAGTGCGGCGCAAACGGGCGATGACGTTGTTGTAGACGATCACCACACAGAAGGTCGCGTGACCGACGATGATGGTGAACATCCCCGGTTCGATCCCCAGTGTCTTGAAGGTCGCCAGCAGCGCGATCCCGGTGATGATCCCCGGCAGGGCGATCGGCAGGATCAGCATCAGCGAAATGCCTTGCTTGCCGAAGAAATCCCGGCGGTACAACGCGGCCGAGGCCAATGTGCCAAGGACCATGGCGATCAGCGTGGCAATCGAGGCGATCTGCAACGACAGCTTGATCGCTTCGAGCACATCCGGCCGCGAGAACGCCACGCCGATCCACTTCAGGGTGAAGCCCTTGGGCGGAAAGCTGAACGCCGCGTCTTCGGTGTTGAAGGCGTACAGGAAGATGATCAGGATCGGGAAGTGCAGGAATACCAGCCCGCCCCACGCCGCGATTTTCAGGCCAATAGAAGCTTTCTCAGAGTGCATCGAAGGCCCCCAGGCGTTTGACGATGGAGAGGTAGATGGCGATCAGCACGATCGGCACCAGGGTGAACGCTGCGGCCATTGGCATGTTGCCGATCGCACCTTGCTGGGCGTAGACCATGCTGCCGACGAAGTAGCCGGGTGGGCCCACCAGTTGCGGCACGATGAAGTCACCGAGCGTCAGAGAGAAGGTGAAGATCGAGCCTGCGGCAATGCCCGGGATCGACAACGGCAGGATCACCTGCATGAAGGTCTGGCGCGGCTTGGCCCCAAGGTCGGCGGAGGCTTGCAACAACGACGGCGGCAAACGTTCCAGCGAGGCCTGGATCGGCAGGATCATGAAGGGCAGCCAGATGTAGACGAACACCATGAAGCGCCCCAGGTGCGAGGTCGACAGGGTGCTGCCACCGACGCCCGGAATGCCCAGCACCAGTTGCAGGACCGGTTCCAGCCCCAGGTGCTGCACGAACCACTGGGCCACGCCGCCCTTGGCCAGCAGCAAGGTCCAGGCATAGGCCTTGACGATGTAGCTGGCCCACATCGGCATCATCACCGCGATGTAGAAGAACGCCTTGGTCTTGCCGGTGGTGTAGCGTGCCATGTAATAGGCGATCGGGAACGCGACGATGGCGCTGGCGATCGACACGGCAATCGCCATGCCGAGGGTGCGCAGGATGATGTCGAAGTTCGATGGCTGGAACAGCGCGGCAAAGTTCGCCAGGGTCAGGTCGGGGGTGACCGCCATGGTGAAGTCATCGAAGGTGTAGAAGCCTTGCCACAGCAGAACCAGCAACGAACCGAGATAGATCGCACCGAACCACAGCAGCGGCGGTACCAACAGTAGCGACAGGTAAAAATTCGGTCGGCGATACAACAGATTGGAAAACCTGCGCAGCAGTGAGCCGCTGGCCGAAGATTGAGCGAGAGCCACGCTGTTCATCTCACACCCCGCCCGCTGCGGTGTCGTGCAACGGGATCATGGCTTCACGCGCCCAGCGTGCACTGATGCGCTGTCCGGTCTGGTGCTGTGCGCTGGTATCCAGCCACTGGTTGTTGGCCTTGCTGATGTTCAGGGTCTGGCCGTTTTCCAGTTTCAGCTCATAGCGAGTCGAACTGCCTTGGTACTGGATATCGTGCAGCAAACCGCAGACTTCAATCTCGTGGCTGGCCAGCGGGCCTTCGGCGAACCGCACGTGTTCCGGGCGAATCGAGAACGGCTGCGGATTGCCACTCAACTGTTTGGCCAGCTCGCCGCGGATCACGTTGGAAGTGCCAACGAATTCCGCGACGAAGGTGGTGGCCGGTTTCATGTACAGGTTGCGCGGCGTATCGACTTGTTCGATGCGGCCCTTGTTGAAAACTGCAACGCGATCGGACATCGACAGCGCTTCAGTCTGGTCATGGGTAACGAAAATGAAGGTGATGCCGAGCTGGCGCTGCAGCTTTTTCAGCTCGCTCTGCATTTGCTCGCGCAGCTTCAGGTCGAGAGCGCCGAGGGGCTCGTCGAGCAGCAATACGCGCGGACGATTGACCAGGGCGCGGGCCAGGGCCACACGCTGGCGCTGACCTCCGGACAGTTGCACCGGCTTGCGCTCGCCATAGCCAGCCAGGGCGACCATGTCGAGGGCTTCTTCGGCGCGCTTGAGGCGTTCAATCTTGCCCACGCCTTTGACTTTCAGGCCGTAGGCGACGTTGTCGCGAACGTTCATGTGCGGGAACAGCGCGTAATCCTGGAACACGGTGTTCACGTCGCGTTGATACGGCGGCAGCCCGGCGGCTTCCTCGCCATGAATACGGATGGAGCCGGCGCTCGGTTGTTCGAAACCGGCGATCAGGCGCAAACAGGTTGTTTTGCCCGAGCCGGAAGGCCCCAGCATGGAGAAGAACTCGCCGTCCTGGATGTCGATGGAAACCCGGTCTACGGCCTTCACTTCGCCGAACAGACGGGAAACGTTGGTGAATTGGACTGCAAGCGTCATGGTGCGGTGCTCCAAAAAGGCGAGGGCCGTCGCAACGGCCCTGCCTGGACTTCTGAAAAAACTGAATCGTCTAGCGGTGAATGCGATCTGCTTTCAGCTCACACACCTGGCAGATGAAATGCGATTCGCTTTTAGCTCACACATCCTGCAGGTGAAATGCGATCTGCTTTTAGCTCACACATCCTGCAGGTGAAATGCGATCTGCTTTGAGCTCACACATCCTGCAGGTGAAATGCGATCTGCTTTTAGCTCGCACATCTCGCAGATGAAATGCGATCTGCTTTTAGCTCGCACATCTCGCAGATGAAATGCGATCCGCTTTTAGCTCCCTCTCCCTCCGGGAGAGGGCGGGGGGTGAGGGCAGCGGTTTCGGTCATTGCCCATAATTGAAGAGCAACGTCAAAAGCTACCCCCTCACCCCAGCCCTTTCCCCCAGGGGGGAGAGGGGCAAAGGGAGCTCGACGCGAATCGCACTTGAGTCAGCGCCCACCCATGATCGCAATGTAATCCTGGGTCCAGCGGCTGTACGGCACGAACTTGCCGCCTTCAGCCTGCGGGGTTTTCCAGAAAGCGATTTTGTCGAACTGGTCGAAACCGTTGGTCTTGCAGCCCTCGGCGCCGAGCAGCTCACTGCCTTGGCAAGCCGCCGGCACCGCTGGCAACGAGCCGAACCATGCCGCGACATCGCCCTGGACTTTCGGTTGCAGTGACCAGTCCATCCACTTGTACGCACAGTTCGGGTGCTTGGCCTCGGTGTGCAACATGGTGGTGTCGGCCCAACCGGTGGCGCCTTCTTTCGGGATGGTCGAAGCGATTGGCTGCTTCTCGTTGATCAGACCGTTGACCTGGTACGGCCAGGCGCCGGAGGCGACTACGCCCTCGTTCTTGAAGTCGCTCATTTGAACCGTGGTGTCATGCCAGTAGCGGTGGATCAATGGCTGCTGGGCGCGCAGCAGGTCGAGCACGGCTTTGTACTGCGCTTCGGTCAGTTCGTACGGGCTCTGGATACCCAGCTCCGGCTTGGCGGTTTTCAGGTACAGCGCCGCGTCGGCAATGTAGATCGGACCGTCATACGCCTGTACGCGACCCTTGTTCGGTTTGCCGTCCGGCAGGTTCTGCGCGTCGAACAGCACGCCCCAACTGGTGGGCGCGGTCTTGAACACGTTGGTGTTGTACATCAGCACGTTCGGGCCCCACTGGTACGGGGTGCCGTAGGTCTGTTTATTGACTACGTACCACGGCGCATCCTTGAGGCGCGGGTCGAGATTCTTCCAGTTCGAAATCAGCGCCGTGTTGATCGGCTGTACCCGCTTGCCGACGATCAGGCGCAGGGAAGCGTCGCCGGACGCGGTCACCAGGTCGTATCCGCCCTTGGCCATCAGGCTGACCATTTCATCAGAGGTAGCAGCGGTCTTGACGTTGACCTTGCAGCCGGTTTCTTTCTCGAAGCCGGTCACCCAGTCGTAGGCCTTGTCGCTCTCGCCACGTTCGATGTAGCCCGGCCAGGCGACAATATCCAGTTGACCCTCGCCGGCACCGACGGCCGTGAGGGGCTCTGCGGCCTGGGCACTGACGCTGGCCAGCAGCGCGGTGGTGATTGCACTGAGCAGTGCGGTCTTGTGCACGAACATGGAGTTTCCCTCTTTTTTAATTATGGTCGGGGCGTTGGCTCGATCAAGAGTATTGCCGATTGTTGTTTTTAGCGTAGCTGCAAGTTTCAAACTTCAAGAGAAACGAAAGCTGCGAGCTTGAAACGGCAAGGGAAGGGCAGCAGGCAACATCTGGAAGCACTCTCGCGAGTGGGTAGCGGGCACTTTCAATTTAGGCTGGTGGCCTTATTTTCCGGTTAAACACATTTATGGAGGCGGAAAAATGAACACCCGTGGATTGCTCGATCAACTATTAAGGTCGGGCCAGGACTTGTTGCAGAACAAGACCGGTGGCTCGAAGCAAAAGGTCGCGAGCGGTGGCAGCGCTGGCCTTGGCAGTTTGCTCTCCGGCGCGAGCGGCGGGGCATTGGCCGCAGGTGCCATGGGCTTGCTGCTGGGCAGCAAAAAGGCCCGTAACGTCGGCGGCAAAGTCGCGGTCTACGGCGGCCTCACCGCGTTGGGTGTGCTGGCCTACAAGGCGTACGGCAACTGGCAGGCCCAGCAGGGCACTGCGCCAGAAACCGAACCGCAAACCCTTGACCGCTTGCCTGCCACGCAAGTCGAGCAGCACAGCCAGGCGATTCTCCAGGCGCTGGTTGCCGCAGCCAAGGCTGACGGACATATCGACGACCGCGAACGCGCGCTGATCGAGGGCGAGTTCGTCAAACTGGACAACGACCAGGAGTTGCAGCACTGGCTGCACGCCGAGCTCAACAAGCCGCTGGACCCCACCGACGTCGCCCGCGCCGCGCGCACGCCGGAGACGGCGGCCGAGATGTACATCGCCAGTGTGATGATGGTCGACGAGGAGAACTTTATGGAGAAGTCCTACCTCGATGAACTGGCGCGGCAACTCAAGCTGGAGCCATGGTTGAAGGCCGAGCTGGAGAGACAGGTGCGCCAGGCTTCGCTGTAGGCGCCGAGGCCGCCTGACCGCGGGCAGGCTCGCTGCCACAAGGACCATCGGCGAGCACAAATGTTGTGTTCACAGAAGGTTATTGTGGGATCGGGCCTGTACACGATGACAATTGCAGTTGCGCTCAGTGCCTTAATGGTCAATTGATAGTCTGTTTCTGCCAGAAGGGTAAAATAGTGTAAGCGACCGTCTTATAGGTGTAACACCGCCCTCGGCTATACTCCGCCCATTTGGCATCAGGCCCGAGGATCGACTGTGAAGAACTGGACGTTGCGCCAACGCATTTTGGCGAGTTTTGCGGTAATTATCGCCATTATGCTGTTGATGGTGGTCGTCTCGTATTCACGGCTGTTGACGATCGAATCCAGCGAAGCCAGTGTTCGCGAGGATGCACTTCCCGGGCTGTATTACAGTTCGATGGTGCGCAGTGCCTGGTCCGACAGTTATCTACGAATGCTGGGCATGCTTGGCCTGGAGCAAGGGAACGGCTTCAGCGCTGAGGATGTCTCGGACTTCAAGGGCTACTCCGCGCGCCTGCAAGAGCAGATGGAGCTCTATCGCGCAACAGTCACGACCGAAGAAGACAAAGTCGAGTACGCCGCGTTCGAAAAGCTGGCGGCCGATTACCAGCGGATTCTGTTGGCCGTGATCGAGTTGTACAAACGCAATCAGAACGCCGAAGCGATAAAGACATTCAATGAAGAGCTGACCCCGACCTGGACGGCGGGTCGTCTGAAACTCACTGATATTCTTCGAAACAACAAGGCAGTGGCAGATGCGGAAGTAGCAGCCATCGACGACGCTGTCCTCACCGCGAAAGTCATCATGGGCATTTCCTTGGTGATCGCCGTATTGGCGGCCGGCCTCTGCGGCCTGTTGTTGATGCGCGCCATCATGGCGCCGATGAATCGCATCGTGGAAATTCTCGGAATCATGCGCACGGGTGATCTCAGCAGTCGCCTGAATCTGGAGCGCAAGGACGAATTCGGTGCGGTGGAAACCGGCTTCAACGACATGATGACCGAGCTGACGTCCCTGGTGTCCCAGGCCCAGCGCTCGTCGGTGCAGGTCACCACGTCGGTCACCGAGATCGCCGCCACTTCCAAGCAACAGCAAGCCACCGCCACCGAAACCGCTGCCACCACCACGGAAATCGGCGCGACGTCGCGGGAAATCGCCGCCACTTCCCGTGACCTGGTGCGCACCATGACAGAAGTCTCCACCGCCGCCGACCAGGCCTCGGTGGCCGCCGGCTCCGGGCAACAGGGCCTGGCGCGGATGGAAGAAACCATGCACTCGGTAATGGGCGCGGCCGATCTGGTCAACGCCAAGCTGGCGATCCTCAACGAGAAGGCCGGCAACATCAACCAGGTGGTGGTGACCATCGTCAAGGTCGCCGACCAGACCAACCTGCTGTCGCTCAACGCCGCCATCGAAGCGGAGAAAGCCGGGGAGTACGGTCGCGGGTTCGCCGTGGTCGCCACCGAAGTGCGACGTCTGGCGGACCAGACTGCCGTGGCCACCTATGACATCGAGCAAATGGTCCGTGAGATCCAGTCGGCGGTGTCCGCCGGGGTCATGGGCATGGACAAGTTCTCCGAGGAAGTGCGCCGGGGCATGTCCGAGGTGCAGCAAGTCGGCGAGCAGCTGTCGCAGATCATCCATCAGGTTCAGGCGCTGGCGCCACGGGTGTTGATGGTCAACGAAGGCATGCAGGCCCAAGCCACCGGTGCCGAGCAGATCAACCACGCGCTGGTGCAACTGGGTGACGCCAGCAGTCAGACCGTCGAATCCCTGCGCCAGGCCAGCTTCGCCATCGACGAGCTGAGCCAGGTGGCCGTAGGGCTGCGTAGTGGCGTTTCGCGATTCAAAGTCTGATGAGCGAAATCACCGCCAAACGCGCTGCCGTGAAACAGGCGGCGCACGCGTTGTTTCTGGTGTTTCGCGTCGGCAGCGAGCGCTATGCATTACAAGCGATAGAGGTGGCGCAAGTGCTGCCGTGCCATGCGTTGAAGCCGATCCCCGGTACCCCCGAATGGGTCGCCGGCGTGTTCGCCTGTCGTGGTGCGGTGGTACCGGTGATTGACCTCTGCGCACTGGCCTTTGGTTCGCCCGCCCAGGCCCGTACCAGTACGCGGCTTGTGCTGGTCAACTACCGTCGCGATGAAAGCGCGGAAACGAAACTGCTCGGGTTGATTCTGGAGCAGGCCACCGACACCCTGCGTTGCGATCCGGCGGATTTTCAACCCTATGGACTGGACAATCGCCAGGCGCCGTACCTGGGACCGGTGCGCAAGGACGAGCAGGGTTTGCTGCAATGGGTGCGGGTCAGGGATCTGCTGAACGATGAGGTTCGCGCACTGTTGTTCCCTTCGCCACCGCTGGACCTGGCGTCGCTTGAGGCGCACTCATGAGCAGCGACCAGCGCTTTTTCGATTTCCTCAAGGCGCGCATCGGCCTTGACGTGACCTCGGTCGGGCCGGCGATCATCGAGCGTGCCGTGCGCCAGCGCAGTGCCGCGTCGCACGCACTGACAGCCGATCATTACTGGCAACTGCTGCAAGGCTCAGAGAACGAACAGCAGGCACTGATCGAAGCGGTGATCGTCCCGGAAACCTGGTTCTTCCGTTACCCGGAGTCCTTCGTCACCCTGGCCAGGCTGGCCAGCAAACGCCTGGCCGAGATCAATAACCTGCGTGCGCTGAGGATCCTCAGCCTGCCGTGCTCCACCGGAGAAGAACCGTACTCGATAGCCATGGCGTTGCTCGATGCCGGGCTCAAGCCGCATCAGTTCAAGGTCGACGGCATGGACGTCAGCCCCCTGTCTGTGGAAAAAGCCAGGCGTGCGCTGTATGGCAAAAACTCCTTTCGTGGCCACGACATGGGCTTTCGAGAACGCCATTTCAGCGCCGCAGGCGATAGTTTTCGCCTTGACCAGAGAGTGCTCGAGCAGGTGCGCCTGCAGGTCGGCAATCTGCTTGATCCGGCGCTGCTGGCCGGTGAGCCGCCGTATGACTTTGTGTTCTGCCGTAATCTGCTGATCTATTTTGACCAGGCAACGCAGAAGCAGGTGTTTGAAGTGCTCAAGCGCCTGACCCACGTGGATGGCGTGCTATTCATCGGTCCGGCCGAGGGTGCTCCGCTGGGGCGCTTGGGCATGCGCTCGATTGGCATTGCACAATCCTTTGCCTTCAGTCACCAGAGCGCCCCGGAGCCTGAGCCGTTCCCCCTCTTCGTACCTGCGCCTTTACCGGTGCAAAAACAACTGCGCAGCGCCCCGCCAACGTCGCTGCGCAGCCGTCCGTTTGCCAGCGTGGCGCCGATGTCTGCTGCGGCAAAGAAGCCGGATTCCGACACGGCCGGGTTGCTGGCAAACATCGCCGCCCTGGCCAACGAAGGCAAAACTGCACAAGCACGGGTCGCCTGTGAAAGTTATCTGCGCAGCCATGAGCCGGTAGCCCAGGTTTTTTGCTGGCTGGGGTTGCTCAGCGACGTGGCCGGCAATGCCCTGGAGGCCCAGGGTTTTTATCGCAAGGCGTTGTACCTCGAACCGCAACATCCCGAGGCGTTGATGCACCTGGCGGCATTGCTGCAAGCCCAGGGCGACACGGCGGGTGCCAGACGATTACAGGAGCGTGCCGCCCGCAGCGGCCGCGCCGCCGACAGTGAGCGTAGACGATGACCGCCTCCGATACCTTTCGCGTCAGCCGGGACGCCCAGGCCATCGACGATTGCTGGAACCGCATCGGGATTCACGGTGACAAATCCTGCCCGTTGCTGGGTGAGCACATTCACTGCCGTAATTGCGCGGTGTATTCGGCCGCCGCCACGCGTTTGCTCGATCGTTACGCGTTGCAGCAGGAAGATCGCGAGCAAGTGTCCATTGCGCTCGAGAGCGAGGTGAAAACCCGCTCGCTGTTGATGTTTCGCCTGGGCGAAGAATGGTTGGGCCTGGCTACCCGCAGTCTGGTCGAAGTGGCGCCGATGCAGGCGATTCACTCTTTGCCGCACCAGCGTTCCCGGGCCCTGCTCGGTGTTGCCAATGTGCGCGGCGCGTTGGTGGCGTGCCTGTCGCTGGTGGAACTGCTCGGGCTCGATGGCAGCGGCAACGTCGCGCCTGGCATCCGGGTCATGCCGCGCATGCTGATCATCGCGGCTCACGGCGGGCCGGTGGTGGTGCCGGTGGATGAGGTCGACGGGATTCACGCCATCGATGAGCGCATCCTCGATGCGGCCTCGCGCTCCGGTGCCCAGGCCAGCGCCATATACACCCGGGGCGTGTTGCAATTCAAAGGCCGCAGCCTGCGCTGGCTGGATGAAGAGCAGCTGCTGACAGCCGTGACACGGAGCCTTACATGACCCCTGAGCAAATGCGCGACGCCTCTTTGCAGGAGCTGTTCAGCCTGGAAGCCGAGGCCCAGACCCAGGTGTTGAGTGCCGGTCTGTTGGCGCTTGAACGCAACCCGACCCTGGCCGATCAGCTCGAGTCGTGCATGCGCGCGGCACACTCGCTCAAGGGCGCGGCGCGGATCGTGGGTATCGATGCCGGGGTCAGCGTTGCCCACGTGATGGAAGATTGTCTGGTCAGTGCCCAGGAAGGGCGTCTGCTGCTGTGCCCGGAGCATATCGATGCGTTGCTGCAAGGCACCGATCTGCTGATGCGCATCGCCACACCGAACAACAATCCGCAAGGGGCCGAGATCGAAGCCTATGTGGCACGGATGGCGCAATTGCTCGACCCGAACGCCACGGCGGCAGCACCGGTGATGGCCGAACTGCAGCTCGAAGCGCCAGTGCCCGGGATCGAGCCAGTGGCAGAGGACATTGAGCCGCCTGCGGCCAAGACACTGCGCAAAAGAAAACCCGCGACGGAAAACGGCGAACGTGTGCTGCGCGTTACCGCCGAGCGCCTGAACAGCCTGCTCGATCTGTCGAGTAAATCCCTGGTCGAAACCCTGCGGCTCAAACCGCATCTGGCCGCCATGCAGCGTCTCAAACGCCTGCAGAACAACAGCCAGCGCGCGCTGGAGAACCTCAATACGCATCTCAAGGACCAGGCTTTGAGCCTGGAAGCCCGGGAAGCCCTCGAGGATGCCCGGCGACTTTTGGCGCAATCCCAGCAATTGCTGGTGGAAAAGAACACCGAACTTGATGAGTTCGCCTGGCAGGCCGGCCAGCGGGCGCAGGTGCTGTACGACACGGCATTGGCCTGTCGGATGCGGCCGTTTGCTGATGTGCTGAGCGGACAAGTGCGCATGGTCCGCGATCTGGGCCGCGACTTGGGTAAACAGGTGCGCCTGGAGATCGAGGGTGAGAAGACCCAGGTCGATCGCGACGTGCTGGAAAAGCTCGAAGCCCCGCTGACCCATTTGCTGCGCAACGCGGTCGATCATGGCATTGAAAGCCCCGAGCAGCGCCTGATGGCAGGCAAGCCGGCTGAAGGCCTGATCCGCCTGCGCGCCTCCCATCAGGCCGGGCTGTTGGTGCTGGAGTTGAGTGATGACGGTAATGGCGTGGATCTGGAAAAGGTCCGCCGCAGCATCATCGAACGGCAGTTGTCGCCAGCGCAAACCGCCGCGCAGTTGAGCGAGGAAGAGCTGCTGACGTTCCTGTTTCTGCCGGGTTTCAGCCTGCGCGACACGGTCACCGAAGTCTCCGGACGCGGCGTCGGGCTTGATGCGGTGCAGCACATGGTCCGGCAATTGCGCGGCGCCGTGGTACTGGAGCAGACGGCGGGCGAGGGCAGCCGTTTCCATCTGGAAGTGCCGCTGACCCTGTCAGTGGTGCGCAGCCTGGTGGTAGAGGTCGGCGACGAAGCCTACGCTTTCCCTTTGGCTCACATTGAACGCATGTGCGATCTGGAGCCGGCGGATATCGTCCAGGTCGAAGGTCGCCAGCACTTCTGGCACGAGGGCCGACACGTGGGGCTGGTGGCGGCGACTCAGCTATTGCAGCGCCCGGCGAGCCAGAACAGCCCGCAAACATTGAAAGTCGTGGTAATCCGCGAACGCGATGCGATCTACGGCGTGGCGGTGGAGCGCTTTATCGGCGAACGGACATTGGTGGTGCTGCCGCTGGATGAGCGTCTGGGCAAGGTGCAGGACATTTCTGCCGGGGCCTTGCTCGACGACGGTTCAGTGGTGCTGATCGTCGACGTCGAAGACATGCTGCGCTCCGTGGATAAACTGCTCAATACCGGGCGTCTGGAACGCATCGCCCGGCACAGCAGCAAGGTCGTCGAAGCCGCGCGCAAGCGGATTCTGGTGGTCGACGACTCCCTGACCGTGCGAGAGTTGCAGCGTAAATTGCTACTCAATCGCGGCTACGACGTAGCGGTCGCGGTGGATGGCATGGACGGCTGGAACGCCCTGCGTTCGGAGGATTTCGATCTGCTGATCACCGACATTGATATGCCGCGCATGGATGGCATCGAACTGGTCACGCTGCTGCGTCGGGACAATCGCCTGCAATCGCTGCCGGTGATGGTGGTGTCCTACAAGGATCGCGAAGAAGATCGCCGTCGGGGGCTGGATGCCGGCGCCGACTACTATTTGGCCAAGGCCAGTTTTCATGACGACGCCCTGCTCGATGCAGTGGTCGAGCTCATTGGAGGAGCGCGGGCATGAGGATCGCAATCGTCAACGACATGCCAATGGCAGTGGAAGCCCTGCGCCGCGCTCTGGCGTTCGAGCCGGCTCACCAGGTGGTCTGGGTCGCCGGCGACGGGGCCGAGGCAGTGCACCTGTGCGCGCAGGATACGCCGGACCTGATCCTGATGGACCTGATCATGCCGGTGATGGATGGCGTCGAGGCTACCCGGCGGATCATGAATGAGACCCCTTGCGCCATCGTCATTGTTACCGTCGATCGCCAGCAGAATGTCCACCGGGTGTTCGAAGCCATGGGCCACGGGGCACTGGACGTCGTCGACACTCCGACCCTCGGTGCCGGTAATGCCCAGGAAGCGGCCGCGCCATTACTGCGCAAAATCATCAACATCGGCTGGCTGATCGGCGAAAAGGTCAGTGGCGAACGTTCCGCCCCCGGCCCGTCACGCAATCAGGGTTCGCGACAAAGGCTGATTGCCATCGGTTCATCCGCCGGCGGGCCCGCTGCGCTAGAGGTCCTGCTCAAGGGGCTGCCGCGCAACTTCTCAGCGGCCATCGTGCTGGTACAGCACGTTGACCAGGTGTTCGCCGCCGGCATGGCCGAATGGCTCGGCAGTGCCAGCGGCCTCGACGTGCGGCTGGCCCGCGAAGGTGAGCCGCCGCAAAGCGGCACGGTCTTGCTGGCCGGCACCAATCATCATATCCGTCTGTTGAAAAACGGCACGCTGGCCTACACCGCCGAACCGGTCAACGAAATCTACCGACCCTCTATCGACGTGTTCTTCGAGAGCGTGGCCCATCACTGGGCCGGCGATGCCGTAGGCGTATTGCTCACCGGCATGGGGCGTGATGGCGCCCAGGGGCTTAAACTCATGCGTCAGCAGGGTTACCTGACCATCGCACAGGACCAGAACAGCAGCGCGGTCTACGGCATGCCGAAAGCGGCCGCGGCCATCGACGCTGCCGTGGAAATTCGCCCACTGGACAAGATAGCGCCACGATTGCTGGAGATTTTCTCCAAATGACTACTTTTTTTCGCAACCCTGGCCCAGGCAGTACTCAGGTGACCGCACATGAATGATTTACAGATCGACGACTTCAAGAGCGACGAAAACGCCGCCATGGTATTGCTGGTGGACGATCAGGCGATGATTGGCGAAGCCGTGCGCCGTGGATTATCGAATGAAGAGAACATCGACTTCCATTTCTGCGCCGACCCGCACCAGGCGATCGCCCAAGCGGTGCGCATCAAGCCGACGGTGATTCTCCAGGACCTGGTGATGCCGGGGCTGGACGGCCTGAGCCTGGTACGCGAATACCGCAATCATCCGGCGACCCGGGACATACCGATCATCGTCCTGTCGACCAAGGAAGACCCGATGATCAAGAGCGCGGCGTTCGCCGCCGGCGCCAACGATTACCTGGTCAAACTGCCGGACAACATCGAACTGGTCGCGCGCATCCGCTATCACTCGCGGTCCTACATGACCCTGTTGCAGCGCGACGCCGCTTACCGGGCGTTGCGGGTCAGCCAGCAACAGTTGCTCGACACCAACCTGGTGCTGCAGCGCCTGATGAACTCCGATGGCCTGACCGGATTGTCGAACCGCCGGCATTTCGATGAATACATGGAACTGGAATGGCGCCGTGCGTTGCGCGAGCAGAGTCAGTTGTCGTTGCTGATGATCGACGTCGACTATTTCAAGGCCTACAACGACAACTTCGGTCACGTGGAAGGCGACGAAGCCCTGCGCAAGGTGGCCGAGGCGATCCGCAACGCCAGCGCCCGGCCTTCCGACCTGCCGGCCCGTTACGGCGGCGAAGAATTCTCCCTGGTGCTGCCCAACACCTCGCCGGGCGGTGCCCGACTGGTGGCGGAAAAACTGCGCCAGACCATCGAAGCCCTGAAAATCCCGCACAACTCCCCAAGTGAAGGTTCAAGCCTGACCGTCAGCATCGGCCTGTCGACCATCATCCCGAAACCGGGAGGCAATTACCGCGACCTGATCTCGGCGGCGGACAAGGGCCTGTATTTGGCGAAGAAAAATGGGCGTAATCAGGTTGGGGTCGGGTAAACCGTATCCTGTGCAGGAGCGAGCAGGCTCCGGGCGGCGATCCGACGATGGGCGTGAACGATAGCGCTTAAAGCCAGATACCAAGCGGTGCTTGCGGTTTTTCGCGAGCAGGCTCGCTCCTACAGGGGTCTGCGTCGTTTCAGGGATTGCCTGTTTACATGCCTTTTCGGCCAGGCGGACTGCCGTTTTTGGCCGTTTACCGGTATACTCGCCGGCTTTCAAAAGTTCGCCAACGAGTGCTGCCCGCCATGGAAATCAACCCGATCCTTAACACCATCAAGGACCTGTCCGAGCGCTCCGAAACTATTCGGGGGTATCTTTGACTACGATCAAAAGCATGAGCGTCTGACTGAAGTCAATCGCGAGCTTGAAGATCCGAGTGTCTGGAACAAACCTGAATACGCCCAGGAGTTGGGCCGCGAGCGTGCTGCACTGGCGCAGATCGTCGAAACCCTGGACGAACTGAACACCGGTCTGGCCGATTGCCGCGACCTGCTGGACATGGCCGTCGAAGAAAACGATGAAGGCGCAGTGGGCGATGTCGTCGCCGAGCTGGCCCGTCTCGAGGAAAACCTCGCCAAGCTTGAATTCCGCCGCATGTTCAGCCACGAAATGGACCCGAACAACGCCTACCTGGACATCCAGGCCGGCTCCGGCGGCACCGAAGCCCAGGACTGGGCCAACATCCTGTTGCGCATGTACCTGCGCTGGGCTGACAAACGCGGTTTCGACGCGACCATCATGGAACTGTCCGCCGGTGAAGTCGCCGGGATCAAGGGCGCCACCGTGCACATCAAGGGCGAATACGCCTTTGGCTGGCTGCGTACCGAAATCGGCGTGCACCGTCTGGTGCGCAAGAGCCCGTTCGACTCCGGCAATCGTCGTCACACATCTTTCTCTGCGGTGTTCGTTTCCCCGGAGATCGATGACAAGGTCGAAATCGAAATCAACCCGGCAGACTTGCGGATCGACACCTATCGTTCCTCGGGTGCCGGTGGTCAGCACGTAAACACCACCGACTCGGCCGTACGTATCACCCACGTACCGACGAACACCGTGGTCAGCTGCCAGAACGAACGTTCCCAGCACGCCAACAAGGACACCGCCATGAAAATGCTGCGGGCCAAGTTGTATGAGCAGGAAATGCAGAAACGCAACGCGGCCTCCCAGGCCCTGGAAGACACCAAGTCCGATATCGGCTGGGGTCACCAGATTCGTTCGTACGTGCTGGATGCCTCGCGGATCAAGGATTTGCGCACTAACATCGAACGCAGCGACTGCGACAAGGTACTCGACGGCGATATCGACGAATACCTGGAAGCCAGCCTGAAATCCGGGCTGTAAGACATGCAATACGGGATCGGTCTCGATCCCTTGTAGGAGCCGGCTTGCTGGCGATCTCCGGCCGCAGGCCGGGGGCAACGAACCCGTGATGGAATATTTAAAGACATGAGCGACCAAGAACTCGACCCGCAAGCCCTGCAACAGGAAGAAAACTCCCTGATCGCCCTGCGCAAGGAAAAGCTTGCTGCCGAGCGCGCCAAGGGCAATGCCTTCCCCAACGACTTCCGCCGCGACAACTACTGCGATGTGCTGCAGAAACAGTACGCGGACAAGACCAAGGAAGAGCTGGCAGAGGCTGCGATCCCGGTCAAGGTTGCCGGTCGTATCATGCTCAACCGTGGCTCGTTCATGGTAATCCAGGACATGACCGGACGAATCCAGGTCTACGTCAACCGCAAGACTCTGTCCGAAGAAACCCTGGCCGCGGTGAAAACCTGGGACATGGGCGACATCATTGCCGCCGAAGGCACCCTGGCCCGTTCCGGCAAAGGTGACCTGTACGTTGAAATGACCAACGTGCGCCTGCTGACCAAGTCCCTGCGCCCGCTGCCGGACAAGCACCACGGCCTGACCGACACCGAGCAGCGCTACCGCCAGCGTTATGTTGACCTGATCGTCAACGAAGACGTGCGCCAGACGTTCCGCGTGCGTTCGCAAGTCATCGCCCACATCCGTACCTTCCTGATGAAGCGTGACTTCCTGGAAGTGGAAACGCCGATGCTGCAATCCATTCCGGGCGGCGCGGCAGCCAAACCGTTTGAAACCCACCACAACGCGCTGGACATGGAAATGTTCTTGCGCATTGCGCCTGAGCTGTACCTCAAGCGGCTTGTTGTTGGCGGGTTTGAAAAAGTGTTCGAGATCAACCGCAACTTCCGTAACGAAGGCGTATCGACTCGTCACAACCCTGAATTCACCATGTTGGAGTTCTACCAGGCTTACGCCGACTACGAAGACAACATGGACCTGACCGAAGAACTGTTCCGTGAGCTGGCGCAGCTGGTTCTGGGCAGCACCGATGTGCCGTACGGCGACAAGGTGTTCCACTTCGGCGAGCCGTTCGTGCGTCTGTCGGTGTTCGACTCGATCCTCAAGTACAACCCTGAGCTGACCGCTGACGACCTGAACGACATCGACAAGGCCCGTGCCATCGCCAAGAAAGCCGGCGCCAAGGTGCTGGGTTTCGAAGGCCTGGGTAAATTGCAGGTGATGATTTTCGAAGAGCTGGTCGAGCACAAACTGGAGCAGCCGCACTTCATCACCCAGTACCCGTTCGAAGTGTCGCCGCTGGCCCGTCGCAACGACGACAACCCGAACGTCACCGACCGTTTCGAGCTGTTCATCGGCGGCCGTGAAATCGCCAACGCCTACTCCGAGTTGAACGACGCGGAAGACCAGGCCGAGCGCTTCATGGCCCAGGTGGCCGACAAGGACGCCGGTGACGACGAAGCCATGCACTACGACGCCGACTTCGTGCGTGCCCTTGAATACGGCATGCCGCCAACGGCCGGTGAAGGTATCGGCATCGACCGCCTGGTGATGTTGTTGACCAACTCACCGTCGATCCGCGACGTGATACTGTTCCCGCACATGCGGCCGCAAGCGTAAGTGTTTCACTTAAAAAACCGCCTCTTCAGGCGGTTTTTTATTGCCTGTCTGGTACAAACGTATCAACTTGTGACTTTCACCTGAGAGGAAATACCTGTCGTGATTCGTGCAATAGCTCAAGAAGGTGCAGCGGATATCGCCACTGCGGTCGCTGAAAGTGTTCAGTACCAGGGCCGCAAGGCCAGCCGACAGGGCAGCGAGCAGCGTCGACAGGACATCCTCGATGCCGCCATGCGCATCGTCGTGCGCGATGGCGTGCGGGCGGTACGCCACCGTGCGGTGGCGGCCGAGGCGGCGGTGCCATTGTCGGCGACCACCTACTATTTCAAGGATATCGATGACCTGCTCAACGATACCTTCGCCCAATACGTTGAGCGCAGCGCGGCCTACATGGCCAAGTTGTGGATCAACAATGAAGGCCTGTTGCGCGAGATGGTCGACAGCGGCGACGGCAGCCCGCAGGCGCGCTCGAAGCTGGCGGACAACATCGCACGGCTGATGACCGACTATGTCCATCGGCAACTGGTCAACCGCCGCGAGCACTTGATGGCCGAGCAGGCGTTTCGTCAGGAAGCGTTGCTCAACCCGCGCCTGGCCCAACTGGTGCGCTCGCATCAGCAGATTCTGCTGCAGGGCACCTGCCAGTTATTTCAGGTACTGGGTTCCCGTGAGCCTGACCAGGATGCCAAAGTGTTGACGGCGATTATCGGGCGGATGGAATATCAGGGCCTGCTCAATGACGCCGAACCTGACGCCGAAGAGGAAATGCTCGGTATCCTGACGCGTTACATGCATTTGGTGCTGGCGTCGGTGTGATTCCTGTAAGAGCGGGCTTGTGTGGTGAGAGGGGTTTTGTGGCCGGGGGACTTTTGTGGCAAAGGGACTTTTGTGGCTAGGGTGCTTGTGTGGCTAGGGTTGCTTTTGTGGCGAGGGGGCTTGCCCCCGTCGGGCCGCGAAGCGGCCCCAAAACAGGGACTACTGCGTAGTCCAACGGGGGCAAGCCCCCTCGCCACAAAAGCCCCCGGGCCGCACAAGCCCCTTTGCCACACAGGCCCTCTTGCCACACAAGCCCCTCGCCACGGGCTCGCGTCCACAGGCTGAGGTGGTCATTTGAGGGCGAAGCGTGTCGATAGGGAGTGTTGAATGAGAGTCTGGCGTGTCGTTGTGATCGCCTTGTCGTTCCTGCTGCTCAGCGGCTGCCTGGTGACGTTCAAGGCGCCGCTGCCCACCAGCGAGCCCGCGCCCAAAGGGCTGCTTGGCGAATGGACCAGCACCAACGCCTGGGGTGAGCCGCTCAACCTGGAGCTGACCCGCATCGGCGATAATCGCTATCAGGCCGTCAGCTACTACAGGGCCAGACCCAAGGAGCGCGAAGCCTTTCCCTTCACCGTGTCGCGTCATGGCAATCGCTGGTATCTGTCGGCGAAAGTGCCGGCGCAGTTCGGCGGGCATTTCACTATCGCCGGCTTCGAACTCACCGACAAACATGAACTGGTGGTTTATAACCTCGACCTCGACCAGATCAACCAGGCCATCAAACAACGCTCCCTGAGCGGCCAAGGTTTCCAGACTGACGATGGCGATGGTGTGTTGATCGACAGCAACATGGATCAAGTCTCGGCGTACCTCGACGACCCGGCCAATACCGATGTGTTCGTCGAGGCCGTGCGCTACCAGCACCAGGCCAAAACCAAATAACCCGGCACGTTTTTCTACAGGAGTTCCGCGTGGACGATTACCAGCAGTCGATACGCATTTTGTCTGACCGCATTGTGCTGGCGCAGACGCCGATTCGCGTACTCGATGCGGTCAAATGGGATGACAACATTCGCAAAGGCTTCCTGAAGGCCAAGGGCAAGGAAATGCCCGCAGTGGATCGCGACTACTACCTCAACCGGCCTCTGGCGTTCGACTCCAGCCAGGTGAAGCTGGAATTCCAGAATATCGAGCGCGACATCACTCGCCAGCTCGGCCAGTTCAACCCGGTCGGGCAGATCATGCGGCGCATGTGCAAGGAATACCGCATGGTAGTGCGCATGCTCGAAGCGCGCGGCACCGAGGACTTCGGCCTGATTTCCCAGGAACTTTACGGCGCCGCTTCCGATGCGTTCCACGCCGGAGACCCGACCCTGTCCGACCTGGGCCTGATGCTGTCCGACTACCTGAACAACATCGACGGCCGTGGTGACCTCAAGGATGAACCCAAGACGCTGACCGCCAAGGAAGCGGTGGACATGCTGCAGCATCGCCTGAACAAAGTGTTTGGCGAGGCCGAGGAAACCATCCGGGTATTCGAATCCGACGGGATTGTTGCCGATGCGGCGGCCGGTGCCGACTACATCAAGATCCGCACCGATGCGATGTTCAACCAGCGCGACGTACGCGCCCTGGAAGTCCACGAAGGGCTGGTGCACGTTGGCACCACGCTCAACGGCTTGAACCAGCCTATCTGTACCTTCCTGTCCAAAGGCCCGCCCTCGTCCACGGTGACCCAGGAAGGCCTGGCGATCCTGATGGAGATCATCACCTTCGCTTCCTACCCCAGTCGCTTGCGCAAACTGACCAACCGCACCCGGGCGATTCATATGGTAGAGGAGGGCGCCGACTTCCTGCAGGTGTTCGAGTTCTTCCGTGAGCAAGGCTTCGAGATGGCTGACAGCTATAGCAACACCAGCCGCGTTTTCCGCGGTTCGGTGCCGACAGGTCTGCCATTTACCAAAGACTTGTCCTATCTCAAGGGCTTCATCATGATTTACAACTACATTCAGCTGGCGGTGCGCAAAGGCAAGCTGGAGCAGATTCCGCTGCTGTTCTGCGGCAAGACCACGCTGGAAGACATGCGCACCTTGCGCCAGCTGGTGGACGAAGGCCTGGTGGTACCGCCCAAGTACCTGCCGGAACAGTTTCGCGACATGAACGCGTTGTCGGCGTGGATGTGCTTCTCCAACTTCCTCAACCACCTGAGCCTGGACCGGATCGAGGCGGATTACTCCAACATCCTGTGAGTGAGTCGGCCCCTGTGGGAGCGGGCTTGCTCGCGAATGCGGTCTAACATTCAGAACGTCTATTGACTGACACACTGCTTTCGCGAGCAAGCCCGCTCCCACATTCGTTCTGTGTTCCAACCACCATTAATGCGAGGCTTCAACGGATGAGAATCCTCGGCATCGTTTGCCTCCTCCTGACCTTGAGCGGTTGCGGCTCGTTGCTGTTCTACCCTGAACCCGGCCAGCTATTCACCCCGGAAAAAGCCGGGCTTCAATACCGCGAGGTCACCCTGACCACCGCCGACGGCCTCAAGCTGAATGCCTGGTGGCTGCCGGCCAAGCAGGGTGTCGAAGTCAAAGGCACTGTCCTGCACCTGCACGGCAACGGTGGCAACCTGCCTATGCACCTCGGCGGCAGCTTCTGGTTGCCGAAAAACGGTTACCAAGTGTTGCTGATCGACTATCGCGGATACGGCCTGTCCGAGGGCGAACCGAGCCTGTCGGGGATCTATCAGGACATCGACACCGCGTTCAAATGGCTCGACCAGGCACCCGAGGTCAAGGGCAAGCCGCTGGTCTTGCTCGGCCAGAGCCTGGGTGGCTCGATGGCCGTGCATTATCTGGTGCAGCACCCGCAACGGCAGAAGCAACTCAAGGCCATCGTGCTCGATGGCGCACCCGCCAGCTACCGCGACGTCGGGCAATTTGTCCTGAGTACGTCATGGCTGACCTGGCCATTTCAGGTGCCGCTGTCGTGGCTGGTACCGGATGGTGACAGTGCGATCAATTCAATCGCGCAACTCAAAGGCGTGCCGAAACTGATCTACCACAGCATCGACGATCCGATCGTGCCTCTTTCCAACGGCATCCGTCTGTATCAAGCTGCGCCGCCGCCGCGAGTGTTGCAACTGACCCGTGGTGGTCATGTGCAGACCTTCGCCGACCCGGTTTGGCGCAACGTCATGCTGCGTTATCTTGATGACCCGCAGCATTTCAACGGTCTGCGCCGCCTGGGTGAAATCCCCAATTACCCGGCGCCCCAGCATTCTGAAGATGAACCACCAGAGAGTCCGCAATGAGTGAAGAACGTAACGCCATCCCGCTGATCATCACCGGTATCTGCAGCATCCTCGGCACGGTAGCTGCCCTGTGGTGGTACGGCTACCTGCACTTTGCCAAACCCGAAGACGCGCTGCTGCTCAGCGAGTTCACCATGCTCAAGACGGTGCCGGGTGAAGACTACCGAGTCTCCCTGGAGCCGGCCTCGCAAGTGGCGCAGTGCGTTGATGGTGTGCTGGTGCTGTTCGACATGGACCAGAAAGGCCTGACCGGGGTGCTGGTGGACAGCAAGAAGAAAGCGGTGCGTTGCATGGGGCAGGAAACGCCGCAAAAGCTGGAGCAGTAAGACTGGATAAATCAACTGTGGGAGCGGGCTTGCTCGCGAATGCGGTCTTACATTCAACATCACTGTTGTTTGACACACCGCCTTCGCGAGAAAGCCCGCTCCCACATTGGTTACGTATTTCCACCCGTTATCGGCTGTTGACACTCACCGCCGAACGCGGAATCACCGGCTGGTTGTCATTGGAAATAGTCACTTCTACCCGACGATTCATCGCCCGCCCCGAAGTACTGGTGTTATCGGCTACGGGATATTCCTTGCCATAACCCTGGGCGACGATGCGCGTCGGATCAACACCCATCTTCACCAGCGCCGCACGCACGGAATTTGCTCGGCGTTCCGACAGCGACTGGTTGTGCGAAGCCGTACCGGTACTGTCGGTATAGCCTTCGACAATCACTTTACGGTCCGGGTTTTCCTGCAGGTACTGCGCCAGTTTGTTGGTGTTGACCAAACCGTTGGAGTTCAGCTCGGCTTTGTCGGTGGCGAACAGTACGTCACCGAAGGTCACCAGGGTGCCGCGATCGGTCTGCTTGGCGTTGAGGCTGTTCTGCAACTGTTTGATCTGTTGGTCGCGGGCATCCAGGCGGGCCTGGGCCCGTTGCGCCGAGGCGTCTTTGAGATTGGCTTCGGCGGTGCGCAGGGCGATGGTTTGCTTGGCGACTTCCACCCGCTGGTTGGTCAGATACGCCAGTTGGTCAACCTGGGCCGCGTCTTCCTTGTCCATGTAGGCCTTGTCGGCCTTGTTCAAATAGTCGCTGGCTTCCTTGGTTTCCAGAGCGGCGACTTTGCTTGCCTGCGGGTTGGCCTGCAGGCCGGCGTAATTGGTGCGGGCCTGTTCGAGGTTGGCGTTGGGAGGCGTGGAGCAGGCCGCCAAGGCAACGGTGACAGCCAGCAGGGCAGGGATCATCAATTGTGTGCGCTTCATGGTTTCGTCCTTTTAGTCGAATAAGAAATACGTCGTTCCGCGGCGTTTATTGAACGGTGCGCTGGCTTTCCTGACGCAGTTCCTGGACCCCTTTCTGAGAGTCCTTCATCGTCTGATCAGCTTTCATGGCCTGGGCCTTGCGCTCGGCCACGCGGGCGTCCCACTCGGCTTGTTCGGCGAGCAGTCGGGCCTCGTCGTATTTCTTGTCATGCATGGCGATCTCGGCCTGCTTGAGCTTGTCCTGGGCGGATTTCATTTCCACCGCGGCGAACTCGGTGCCACCGGCGCTCACGGCGTCGTTGACGGCTGATTGGGTTACCGCGTATTGCTCGGTGGGAGGGTTACCGGCGCAACCGGCCAGAATCAGGCCGGTGCCGAGGGCCAGCGCCGCCAGTTTCAAACTGCGCAGGTGGGTGAACGAGGGGATGCCAGTACGGGTTTTCATAGTCTTCAACTCCATTGGGTCAACTCCTGATAAACGTTGAAAATCCATCCTGGGCAAGGAGCCGCGAACCGTCTAATTCGAGAGAATTTGAAACGCTCGTCCCAGGTGTGGTTACCTGGTTGACCCGGAGCTTTTTTCGAAAGTTCAGAGAAATTTAGCCAGCTATCGAAAAACCGTGACGGAGTCGGCAGGGTTCCAGGCCGTGTTTTTGGGAGTGGAGTATGTTTGCGATGGTGGTTAACGATTACGCGGGGAGTCTGGTTCGCCGCGGTGGTCTTGAGTCCATCGCGAGCGTGCTCGCTCCTACAGTGGACCGTATTCCCAGGTAGGAGCGAGCATGCTCGCGATGGTGGTTAACGATTACGCGGGGCGTCTGGTTCGCCGTGGTGGTCTTGAGTCCATCGCGAGCGTGCTCGCTCCTGCAGTGGATCGTATTCCCATGTAGGAGCGAGCCTGCTCGCGATGGTGGTTAACGATTACGCGGGGAGTCTGGTTCCCCACGGTGTAATTGAGTCCATCGCGAGCAGGTATGGCGGGGAGGGAGATCAGTGTTTCTGCTTGTCGTCGCCGGCTGCCAAATCGTGTAGATGGCGACGGGACAGTGCCAGAAAACGCGGGGTCGGCCCGACGTCTTCATACAGCGGATCACCCTCTTCATCGGTGGCGACCACGGTCGAGCCTTTCACATAGGGGAAGCTTCTTTCCAGTTCCTCCAGGGCGGCACCGATCAGGTCACCGAGCAGTTCTTCGGGATGCCGCTTGGGGTACATATCGATGATCGCCGCCAGGCGGGCGGCGGCTTCCACGTCCAGATGAATCGAGTAGCCGGTATCGGTCAGGCGACCCTTGGCGTTTTCTTCCCAATGGTGGGCGAGTTCGCGGATTTTCATAGAGACCTCATGGTGCGTCTGCTCGTGGCAGGCAGTGTGAGTGTCCGGCAAGTGCCGGCGAAGGTCGTTGTACGGCCTTCTGTTGAGACTAGCTTCAACCGGCAAAGTTTGACGTCACTTCGTCGTCTGGCTTGTAAGAACCCGTCTGGAGCGGCACTCTCTAGGTTAAAAGCCGCCCGGATTCTTTGCTGGAGACCCGCTGATGACCGATATTGATGCACGCTTGCGCGAAGACGTTCACCTGTTGGGTGAGCTGCTGGGCAACACCATTCGTGAACAGTATGGCGAGGGGTTTCTCGACAAGATCGAGCAGATCCGCAAGGGCGCCAAGGCCGACCGTCGCGGCTCCATGGATGCCGAGCTCAGCGCCAGTCTCAATCAACTGACCGAAGACGAATTGCTGCCGGTGGCGCGGGCGTTCAACCAGTTTCTCAACCTGGCCAACATCGCCGAGCAGTACCAACTGATCCACCGTCGCGAAGAAACCCAGGCCGCGCCGTTCGAAGCCCGGGTACTGCCTGAATTGCTCGCGCGCCTGCGCGCCGAAGGGCACGGTGCCGAGGCGCTGGCCCGGCAATTGGGACGACTGGAGATCGAGCTGGTCCTCACGGCGCACCCGACCGAGGTCGCCCGGCGCACGCTGATCCAGAAATACGACGCCATTGCCGCGCAACTGGCGGCGCTGGACCACCGCGACCTGACCGCTAGCGAGCGGGAACAGATCCAGGCCACGTTGCAGCGCCTGATCGCCGAAGCCTGGCACACCGAAGAAATCCGCCGCACCCGCCCGACACCGGTTGACGAAGCCAAATGGGGTTTCGCGGTGATCGAACATTCGCTGTGGCAGGCGATCCCCAATTACCTGCGCAAGGCCGATCAGGCCCTGCATGCCGCCACTGGCCTGCGTTTGCCACTGGAAGCGGCGCCGATCCGCTTTGCCTCGTGGATGGGCGGTGACCGCGACGGCAACCCCAACGTGACGGCGACGGTCACCCGCGAAGTACTACTGCTGGCGCGCTGGATGGCGGCAGACCTGTATTTGCGCGATGTCGATCACCTGGCCGCTGAATTATCCATGCAACAGGCCAGCGAAGCACTCAAGGCCAAGGCCGGCGACAGCGCCGAACCTTACCGGGCCGTGCTCAAACAGCTGCGAGAGCGCTTGCGGGCGACGCGCAACTGGGCGCACAGCGCATTGTCGGCGCCGACGCCGGCACCGGCCGATGTGCTGCAAAACAACCGTGAGCTGCTCGACCCGCTGGAGCTGTGCTTTCAGTCATTGCACGAGTGCGGCATGGGCGTGATTGCCGACGGCCCGTTGCTCGACTGCCTGCGCCGGGCAGTCACCTTCGGTCTTTTCCTGGTGCGCCTCGATGTGCGTCAGGACTCGTCGCGGCACACCGGTGCCATGACCGAAATTACCGACTACCTGGGCCTGGGTCGCTACGAAGACTGGAGCGAGGAAGAGCGCATCGCCTTCCTGCTGCGCGAACTGGGCAACCGTCGACCATTGCTGCCGACTTACTTCAAACCCTCTGCCGACACCGCCGAAGTACTGGCGACCTGCCGGGAAATCGCTGCCGCACCGGGCGCGTCCCTGGGTTCTTACGTGATCTCCATGGCCGGCGCCGCTTCCGATGTGCTGGCCGTGCAATTGCTGCTCAAAGAGTCCGGCGTGTTGCGGCCGATGCGTGTGGTGCCGCTGTTCGAAACCCTGGCCGACCTCGACAACGCCGGCCCGGTGATCGAGAAATTGTTGCTGTTGCCGGGTTATCGCTCTCGCCTGCAAGGGCCGCAGGAAGTGATGATCGGCTACTCCGACTCGGCCAAGGACGCCGGCACCACGGCGGCGGCCTGGGCGCAGTATCGGGCGCAGGAGCGCCTGGTGGATATCTGCCGCGAACAGCAAGTGGAACTGCTGCTGTTCCACGGTCGCGGCGGCACCGTGGGCCGTGGCGGCGGCCCGGCCCATGCGGCGATTCTGTCGCAGCCGCCGGGGTCGGTGGCGGGGCGCTTCCGAACCACCGAGCAGGGGGAAATGATTCGATTCAAGTTCGGCCTGCCGGACATCGCCGAACAGAACCTCAACCTTTATCTGGCGGCGGTGCTTGAAGCGACCCTGTTGCCACCGCCACCACCGACACCTCAGTGGCGACACTTGATGGACGAACTGGCGGCCGACGGTGTCAGCGCCTATCGCGCCGTGGTGCGGGAAAATCCGCAGTTCGTCGAGTACTTCCGCCAGTCCACCCCGGAGCAGGAACTCGGCCGCTTGCCTTTGGGCAGCCGGCCGGCCAAGCGACGGGCCGGCGGGATCGAGAGCCTGCGGGCGATTCCATGGATCTTCGGCTGGACCCAGACACGCCTGATGCTGCCGGCCTGGCTCGGCTGGGAAGCGGCCCTGAGCAAGGCGCTGGAACGCGGCGAAGGCGAACTGTTGGGGCAGATGCGCGAGCAGTGGCCGTTCTTCCGTACCCGTATCGATATGCTGGAAATGGTCCTGGCCAAAGCCGACGCGGATATTGCGCGGTCCTACGACGAGCGTCTGGTCGAGGCGGATCTGCTGCCATTGGGCGCGCACTTACGCGACCTATTGTCGCAGGCGTGCACCATCGTCCTGGGCCTGACCGGTCAGTCGCAGCTGCTGGCACATAGCCCAGCCACCCTTGAGTTCATCCGCTTGCGCAACACTTACCTCGACCCGCTACATCTATTGCAGGCCGAGTTGCTGGCCCGTTCGCGACTGCAGGATGTAGCACAGGGCAGCCCCGTAGAACAGGCCTTGCTGGTGTCTGTGGCGGGGATTGCCGCCGGTTTGCGTAACACCGGCTAAGGTTTTTGCCTCGGGTACAGGCCTGCGGTCGATGTGCCGCAGGTCCGCGCATGGCCGTTGGAAAAGTACTGCCAGGCGACAGTTAATGATGGGGTTGCGACTTGTAAAACTCAGTGGCCGGGTCACATCGGGCAGCGGTTTCTCCGACTTTTGCCGTCTTGTGTGGGCGCAGCCTGCTGTGTATCTTGATCAGCCTTTGGCCGTTTGGGCGGCCACGACCCTATTTTTGAGATTGGCCCCACGAGGCGAATCTGACGTTATCCATATAAAAAATTGAGGAGCACATCGATGCGCGTCATTCTGCTGGGAGCTCCCGGGGCCGGTAAAGGTACTCAGGCTCAGTTCATCACCGAAAAATTCGGCATTCCGCAAATCTCCACCGGCGACATGCTGCGTGCTGCGGTCAAGGCCGGCACAGAGCTGGGCATCAAGGCCAAGAGCATCATGGATGCCGGCGGCCTGGTATCCGACGACCTGATCATCGCACTGGTCAAGGACCGCATTGCCCAGTCCGACTGCGCCAACGGTTTCCTGTTCGACGGCTTCCCGCGCACCATTCCTCAGGCAGAAGCCCTGGTGACTGCCGGTGTCGAACTGGATGCGGTTGTTGAAATCGCCGTTGAAGACGAAGAAATCGTCCAGCGTATCGCCGGTCGCCGTGTTCACGAGGCCAGCGGTCGCGTTTACCACATCGTCTACAACCCGCCGAAAGTGGCCGGCAAGGACGACGTCACCGGTGAAGAGCTGGTGCAGCGCAAAGACGACACCGAAGAAACCGTGCGTCATCGCCTGTCGGTCTACCATAAGCAGACCAAGCCGCTGGTGGATTTCTACCAGAAGCTGTCCGCTGCCAATGGCAAGCCCAAGTACAGCCATATCGAAGGCGTCGGTTCGGTTGAAGCGATCACCTCCAAGGTGCTTGCTGCCCTGAGCTGATCACTTGTTGCATGATCTACGGCCCGCTTGCGGGCCGTAGTTGTTTATACTGACGCACTTTTTCTGACCTCTTGTTACGGACACATCGATGAGCACCTTGCTGGCCCTGGACACCGCGACTGAAGCTTGCTCCGTTGCCTTGCTGCATGACGGCAAGGTCACGAGCCATTACGAGGTGATCCCGCGCCTGCATGCGCAGAAGCTGTTGCCGATGATCCAGCAATTGCTCGCTGACGCCGGGACTACCCTGCAAGCTGTGGATGCCATCGCTTTTGGCCGTGGCCCGGGGGCCTTCACTGGCGTTCGAATTGCCATCGGTGTGGTCCAGGGCCTGGCGTTCGCCCTCGATCGCCCGGTGTTGCCGGTGTCGAACCTGGCGGTGCTGGCGCAACGCGCCTTTCGCGAGCATGGCGCCAGCCAGGTCGCTGCCGCCATCGACGCGCGCATGGACGAAGTGTATTGGGGTTGCTACCGCGAAACGGCGGGGGAGATGCGACTGGCTGGCGTTGAGGCGGTATTGCCTCCGGAAGTGGCGGCGTTGCCGGCGGACGCCAGTGGCGAATGGTTCGGCGCGGGCACCGGTTGGGGGTATGCCGAGCGTATTGCTGTCAGCCTGACCGGCCAGGACGCCGGCATGCTGCCTCACGCCGAAGACCTGCTGACCCTGGCGCGATTTGCCTGGGCGCGGGGCGAGGCGATCGTGGCCGATCAAGCGCAGCCGGTTTATCTGCGCGATAAAGTGGCGACGCCTAAATTACCGAAAACATGATTAATGCGTAATCTTTCAAGGTTTCAGTAGTTCCTAATCTGGCTAACACAGCGGGACCAAGGCTCTTTTTCCGGCAACGGTTATAAGGGCTTTTAACTGTGTTGCATTGATTCTATTCATGCGCAATTTACCCTTTCTACAGGAGGGTTTATGTTGCCGCAACTGTCATATTTGACAGTTTCTTTTGCTTCTCCACATAGCGTTGAATGTCGGTTCATCGGCTCGGGGTGGCTCCCCTCCTGGATCTTGCCGTTACGTCTCGATCTATCGTCAGGAAGCCGCTTTGGATACCTGTCGTGTCCTCCGGGCTGGAAGCAGGAGCAGAAATGGAAATGGAATCGACTCAATTGAAAGCTCAAGGGGCCCTGCCTCTTGATCCTGGGTTCGGCGAATCAGGACAAGTCCGGCCAAATCTTCAAAGTGGTGCTGTGCGGGCAATGCAATTGTCAGCGGACGAATCGGTCTATTTTACGGCTTGGCAGAATGAAAACGCTTTGTATCGGACTACGCCTGACGGGGGCGTGGATCCGTCCTTCGGTAATGGAACAGGCCATGTAAAGTGGCGTTTTGTCAGCGGCGAAGAATCCAGACCTTCCTGCGTACTGGTGCAAGCGGACCACAAGATACTTGTCATCGGTGATACGAGAAGGGACGGTACCGGCCGCGTGGCACTGACGCGCTTCCACAGCTCTGGGAGTCCTGACCTGGTATTCGGCACAGTACTGATTCCGGTCCTTGATGAAGAATATGTACTGTTGGAGTTGGTCAGTGGTTGTCTTCAGAGCGATGGAAAAATACTTGTAACGTTCAGCTACAAAACTGCTGAAGGGAGGCTGTCGCTGTTAATACGATTGACTGCTGCGACCGGGAGCCTTGATATGAGTTTCGGTAACGGAGGTGTTGCAGAAGTCAAACACGCTGACTACCCCATCGAATTGCGAAGTGTGCTTGTAAGAGACGATGGGAAGATTATTGTCGGCGGGACCGCTGACGATCAGTTGGTAATAGCCTGCGTTACACCCAACGGCGAGGTCGACACAACTTTCGCTGACAAAGGTTTTGGTTTTTACCGTAGCCCTGGAACCCCATTGAGAATGAGGCAGATGGTAGCGCAGGCCGATGGAAAATTGGTGTGTGCTGGCGCAGCCTATATCGGAAACTCCAGAACAGTGGGCATGGTAATGCGGTTCAATGCCGACGCAAGTCCAGACTCGAGCTTCAACGGTGCGAGTCCCGTGCTCACTGATGCAGAACGAGACACGTTCTGGAACGCATTGGCTATTCAGTCGGATGGTAAAATTGTCATGACGGGGAACAATGCCAATCTTCAGTTATTGGTCATTGCGGCCAGGCTACTTCCGGATGGGAGACCTGATACCAGTTTCGGTGGCAATGGCTGGGGCAGTCTCGGTGTAGGCGGACTTTCTTGGGGGGTCAGCGTTCAAAGCAATCGAATCATTGTAGCGGGTGAGAATTTGAATGACGCGGGGGCCCGCACTCCAACGGTATATGGCGTCCAGTTGTGAACTGACGCCTTGGCGAGTTTGCCTTAAATGACCAGCCTATCGAATTGATAGGCTGGTGGGGTGTGGTTGATCGGCGAACGGCTATTGCCGCCGCAGACGATTACCAATCGTCATTTTCTGCCCCCGGCTTTAAACCTTTTCGCTTTTCTGTGTTCTAGTTATCACTCGGCCGTTTGCGCAGCAGATTCTGCGCCACTAAACTGCCATCACTGATTCCGAGCATGCATGTATGCGTATAGACGGCGTTTCCTCTCAGTCCTACCCGATCAAGCGCAAGCCTCGCAAAGGCCCTGTGACGGAAGACGACTACGTCGATATCGACGGTGAGTTGGAGTTGCCCACGCAAGAACAACGGGCTGCCCGTGCTGCCAAAGCCTCTGCACAGAAACTGAGCAATCTGCCGGCTCGTCAGCAGGACATGATCTACCAGCGCTCCATGAGCAAAAGTGCGGCAATGGCCTTGGCCAGCTACCTGAGCACCGCCGGTTTCGTCGATTGGGAAGCGGACGTGCTGGGCCTCGACCTGTACATCTGATGTCGCTGCCTTACTACCTTGGTTGCCCGTCCTGGAGTGAAAACGCCTGGCGCGAGTACCTGTATCCGCCAGACGCCAGACCCGCCGATTTTCTGAATCTGTATTCCCAGGTATTCAACGCCGTGGAAGGCAATACGACCTTCTATGCGAGCCCGGCTGCCAATACGGTGCAACGCTGGGCCGAGAGCATGCCCGAGCACTTTCGTTTCACCGCCAAGTTCCCCCGTGAGATCAGCCACGGTGGCGATCTGCGCGAACAATTGACGGCCGCCGACACCTTCGTGCAATTGCTCAAGCCTCTGGGCGAACGGGTGTCGCCGCTGTGGTTGCAGTTATCGAAAAGCTTCACGCCACAACGTTTGCCCGAGCTGGCCGGTTTTATCGATGCCCTGGAACGACCGTTGGCCGTTGAAGTGCGCCATGACGACTTCTTTGCCAGGGGTGACAGCGAGCGCATGCTCAATCGCCTGCTGCTCGACCGCGGCGTCGAACGTATCTGCCTCGATCCGCGAGCACTGTTCAGTTGCACCTCCACCGAACCCTCGGTGCTCCATGCCCAATCGAAGAAGCCCCGGGTTCCACCACGTCCGGCTGCGTTCACCCGATTTCCCCAAGTGCGTTTCATTGGCCATCCGCTGCTCGAAGCCAACGACCCGTTTCTGTTGCCGTGGGTGGAAAAGATCGCCCTGTGGATCGAAGAGGGCCGCACGCCCTACATCTTCCTGCACACCGCCGACAACCTGCTCGCGGCGAAGCTGGCGCAACGCTTCCACGGCATGCTGATGCAGCGCCTGCCTGGCTTGGCGGCGCTGGCTGAGCTATACAGAGAGCCCGCCACCGAGCAACTTGGCCTGCTCTGAGGCGAACTCTTTTCCGTTCAGGAGGCTGCCAAATGGATGCGCAAACCCTTCGAGCCCAGGCGTTCCAGGCACTGCACGAACGCAACGGCGCTTTTGTGATTCCCAATCCGTGGGACGCCGGCTCGGCGAAAATGCTCGCCAGTCTCGGCTTCGAGGCGCTGGCCACCACCAGTGCCGGTTATGCTTTTTCCCGGGGGCGTCCCGATGGTGGACTGACCCTGGACGAGACCCTGCTCAACGTCCAGGCGATTGTCGCGGTCAGCGATCTGCCGGTGGCGGTTGATCTGGAAAACGGTTTCGCCGACAACCCCGTCGATTGCGCGAAAAGCATTCTACGCGCAGCCGGGGCCGGTGCCGTTGGCGGTTCGATTGAAGATGCCACGGGGCGTGAAGAAGGTCCGATCTACTGCTTCGAACATGCCGTGGCGCGCATTGAAGCTGCAGTGGCGGCCGCGCGCAGCTTGCCTTTTCACTTCACGCTGACGGCCCGGGCGGAGAACTATCTGCACGGCAAGCCGGACCTCGCCGACACCATCCGCCGCTTGCAGGCGTTTGCCGAGGCTGGCGCCGACGTGCTTTATGCGCCGGGCCTGCGCAGCGCCGAGGAAGTCCTGGCAGTAGTGCGTGCCGTGGCGCCCAAGCCGGTCAATGTGTTGATGTCCGGTGGCTTGAAACTGACGGTCGAGCAGTTGAGTGAAATGGGCGTCAAGCGCATCAGCGTCGGTTCGGCGTTGGCGCTGGCGGCCTATGGCGAGTTTTTTCGTGCTGCCGAAGAAATACGCACGTCGGGCACCTTTGGCTTCACCTCCCGCAGCATGCCGTTCCAGCAGGCCAATAATCTGTTCAAAGGCTGAACATGCGTGGCGCAAGGTGGCTGCTGGTGCTGCTGTTGATCAGCGGCGCAGCGGTGGTGGGCGTCTGGCGCGGCTGGATCGACCTGGCGCCGCAATGGAACCCCTGGGCGCCGCTGGATGTGAAGGCCACGCCGAACCTGCTGACCCGCTACAAGCTGATGCGTCTGCGTGATGACCCGCAACTGTGCGATCAAGCGCTGGGCAGTTCCGGCCTGCGCGTCACCCACCAGGCTGACAGCCCTGACGCGACGTGCCCGTTGACCGGTACCTTGCGCGTGCAAGGTGGCGAGGTGGGCCTGAGCAGCAGTTTTCTCGCCAGTTGCCGCCTCGCCGTGTCCTTTGCCCTGTTCGAGCACCATGTGTTGCAGCCCGCCGCGCAGGCGGTCTACGGGCAAGCGGTGACGCGAGTCGAGCATCTGGGCAGCTTTGCCTGTCGCAACGTCTACAGCCGCGAGAACGGGCGGCGCAGCCAGCATGCCAGTGCCAATGCGCTGGATATCGCCGGTTTTCGCCTGGCCGATGGCCGGGCCATCAGCGTGCTCAAGGATTGGCCCAAGGATAATCAGGACGCGCGGTTTCTGCGCCAGGTACGCGACGGCGCCTGCGGGATGTTCAGTGTGGTGTTGAGCCCGGACTACAACGCAGCCCACCGCAATCACTTTCATGTGGATGTCGGGCCGTGGTGGGTCTGTCGCTGAGGGTCAGGCGGCCATGCGCAGGTTCTGCAGGATGATCGGGCGCGCCCAACCATTGTCAAAGTCGAGCTGTTTCTGTTGTTCCACCAACTCTTCAGGCGAGAACGGCGGGAACGGCTTGTCGAGCAGGTCGAGTTCGAACTCGGCGATCGGCAGGTGCAACGCACGGGGTTGCGGCGCCGGGCCTGCTAGCGGCACAGGCTGGCCGGCGTTGAGCACGATCGGGCGCACCCAGCCGCTGTCGAAGTCCTGCTGTTTTTGCTGGGCGACGATTTCATCTGCCGGGAATGGAGGGAGCGGCTTGTCGGCCAGGTCCATTTCGAACTCGGCAATCGGCAGGAACAGCGGTTCAGGCGGGCGGACTTCGTTGTCCTGCACATCGCATAAACGCTGGGACACGATGTGTGCCAACAGTTCGCTACCTACAGTGGGCTCGATCGGGCTGTCGAGGTCGACGGGTGGAAAGTTGAGCGATTCAGGCAGCACCTCACCCGACTGATCGGCCAGCGCACGGGCGAAGAAATCCTGCCAGATGTGACTGACGCCGCTCAGTGCCTGGATGTTTCGCAGGTTGTAATCGCCGTAGGGCGAGATAAAACCTGTGATTGTCGGTTGAATGTCTGACATTTCTCTCGGTCGACGCTCAGCTCTGGCAAAATGCTCGATAGTTTTGTTATCGGCAGTTTTTGCCGATCATTAATTTTTTGAGCGTGTTTTCCGATGATTGATCAACCTGCGTCGTGCCGCATTCATGTCGAGGCCCTCGGCGAAGCCTTCGAGCCACAAGCCGAGCAGTGGGCCGCGCGCCTGGACTTGCCGTTGCAGGTGGCGGACGCCGAGTTCGCCTTGCAGGTGGGCGAGCAGGGTTTGCAGTTGCAACAGCTGGGTGCGGATGCGCCAGGGCCGGTGCGGGTGGATTTCGTCGAGGGCGGAGCGGCCCATCGCCGGCTGTACGGCGGTGGCAGCGGGCAGATGATCGCCAAGGCGGTCGGCGTCGCACAGGGTGTGCGCCCGCGCGTACTGGATGCCACGGCCGGGTTGGGCAAGGATGCCTTCGTGCTGGCCAGCCTCGGCTGCGAGATGAGCCTGATCGAGCGCCAGCCGTTGATTGGTGCCTTGCTCGAAGACGGCCTGGCCCGTGGCGCGGACGATTTCGAGGTGGCGCCGATCGTGGCGCGCATGCAGTTGCTCAAGGGCAACTCGATCGAGGTGATGAGCAATTGGGAAGGGGAGCCACCCCAGGTGATCTACCTCGACCCGATGTTCCCGCATCGTGAGAAAACCGCGCTGGTGAAGAAGGAAATGCGCCTGTTCCGGCCGCTGGTGGGCGATGACCCGGATGCGCCGGCCTTGCTTGCAGCGGCCCTGGCCCTGGCCAGCCACCGGGTGGTGGTCAAGCGCCCGCGCAAGGCTCCGTGTATTGAAGGGCCCAAGCCAAGTCATGCGCTCGATGGCAAGTCGAGCCGGTATGACATTTATCCGAAGAAGGCGTTGAAGCCCTAGCACCGCGTCGCCTGCTTCGCGAGCAAGCCCGCTCCCACACTGGCTCTATGGATCACCACAAATCCCCTGTGGGAGCGGGCTTGCTCGCGAAGGAGCCGGATCAGCCAAACAGAGTCTATCAGGCTCAATCCGGCCGATAGGCCCGCATAAACAGCCCCACCACTTCCCGCACATGGCTCTCGGCCGCGTCACCCTCCGGTGGCTCGCCGCAGCCATACAGCAAACGGAAATTCCCCGCGCCCTTGAGCAGGCAGAAGAAATGCTCGGCTGCATTGTGCAGATTGTCGATGCGCAACGCGCCACTCTGATCGATGCGGGTCAGCAAGCGCTCCATGCCCAGCACCATGCGCTGGGGGCCGGCCTCGAAGAAGATCTGTGCGAGTTTGGGGTCCTGACTGCCCAGGGTCATCATCAGACGGTGCAGGTTCACCGATTCATCGCTATTGATCAGCTGATGAAAGCCGCGCGCGATGTTCAACAGGACTGTTTCAACCGCGACGCCTGGCGGCAATTCGAAGAACAGTGGCGGCAGTTGCTCCTCGCACTTGGCCACCACAGCGGCGGAGAACAGCGTCTCCTTGTCGTTGAAATGGCTGTAGACCGTAAGCTTCGACACACCCGCTTCGGCGGCGACGGCATCCATGCTGGTGCTGGCATAGCCCTTACTCACGAACAGCGTTTTGGCCGCATCGAGGATCGCCTGGCGCTTGGCCAGATCCTTGGGGCGGCCTGGGCCATTGGGTGCTGAAAGTTTGTTGGGCATATTCGCTTTTATTACTGGACTGGTGAGTTTGCTATTAATACCATACTGCTCAGTATAATTATTCCAAGCACTATTAGCGAAAGGTCCTTCACCATGTTCCGCTATGCCTTGCCCCTCGCGTTGCCAGTCTGCCTGGCTTTTTTTCTGTCTGCGTGCGGTCACGAAGAGGCGCCCCAGGTCAGCGTGCGGCCGGCCATGGTGGTTAGGCCAGAGCCTTCGGCGCAGGCAATGGAAAGCTATCCCGGTGAAGTTCGTGCGCGTTATGAGCCTGACCTGGCGTTTCGCATCGGCGGTAAAGTCAGCCGACGACTGGTGGACGAAGGGCAACGGGTCAAGGCCGATCAACCCCTGGCCGAGCTCGATCCCCAGGATGTGCGCCTGCAACTGGAAGCCACCCGCGCCCAGGTCGCCGCCGCCGAGGCCAACCTGAGCATGGTGCGCGCCGAGCGTGATCGTTATAAAACCCTGATGGAACGTCAGCTGGTCAGCCGCTCGCAGTATGACAATCACGAAAACCTTTACCGCTCCGGTGAAGCGCGCCTCAAACAGATCAAAGCCGAATTCAACGTCTCGACCAACCAGGCCAGTTACGCGGTGCTGCGTGCGCCCCAGGATGGTGTGGTGGCCAAGCGCGCGGTGGAAGTCGGGCAAGTGGTGGCGCCAGGGCAGACGGTATTTACCCTCGCCACCGACGGCGAGCGTGAGGTGTTGATCAGTCTGCCGGAGCAGAGCTTCGGCCGCTTCAAGGTCGGCCAGCCGGTCGCGGTGGAACTGTGGACCCAACCCGATCAGCGTTTCGCCGGACGTATCCGCGAGCTGTCGCCAGCGGCCGATCCCAAGTCCCGCACCTTCGCCGCACGCATCGCCTTCACCGCCGGCAATGTACCCGTCGAACTGGGCCAGAGCGCCCGGGTATTCGTGCAGAGCAGCGACGTGATGGTGCTGTCGGTGCCGCTTTCGGCACTGACCTCGGAAAACGGCGTGTCCTACGTCTGGGTCGTCAGCGCCGACAATACCTTGAAGAAGACCCCGGTGCGTATCGGTGCCTTCGGTGAAAAAACCGTACCGGTGCTCGAAGGGCTCAAAGCCAGCGACTGGGTAGTGGCCGCCGGTGTCCATGTGCTTCTCGAAGGGCAGCAGGTGCGCCCGGTAGATCGCTCCAACCGCGTGGTCAATCTGGCGGACAAGGAGTAATCCCGATGGGTTTCAATCTCTCCGCCTGGGCGCTGCGTAATCGTCAGATTGTCCTGTTCCTGATGCTGTTGCTGGCCATTGTTGGCGCGCTTTCCTACACCAAGCTCGGCCAGAGCGAAGACCCGCCGTTCACCTTCAAGGCCATGGTGGTTCGCACCAACTGGCCGGGGGCGACGGCGCAGGAAGTCTCGCGCCAGGTCACCGAACGCATCGAAAAGAAGCTGATGGAAACCGGCGATTACGAGCGCATCATGTCGTTCTCGCGCCCCGGCGAATCCCAGGTGACCTTCATCGCCCGCGACGCCATGCATTCGGTGGATATCCCCGAGCTCTGGTATCAGGTGCGCAAGAAGGTCAACGACATTCGTCACACCTTGCCGCCTGGCATCCAGGGGCCATTTTTCAACGATGAATTCGGCACCACCTTCGGCAACATCTACGCCCTTACGGGCGATGGTTTTGACTACGCGGTCCTCAAGGATTACGCCGACCGCATCCAGATCCAGCTGCAACGGGTCAAGGACGTGGGCAAGGTCGACCTGCTCGGGTTGCAGGACGAGAAAGTCTGGATCGAGCTCTCCAACGTCAAGCTCGCCACCCTAGGCTTGCCGTTGGCGGCGGTGCAACAAGCTTTGGAAGAGCAGAACGCGGTATCCACGGCGGGCTTTTTCGAAACCAGCAGCGAGCGATTGCAGCTACGGGTCACGGGGAACTTCCAGACGGTCGACGAGATCCGGAATTTCCCGATTCGCGTAGGCGATCGCACTTTCCGCATTTCCGATGTGGCCAATGTGCGGCGCGGTTTCAACGATCCTCCGGCGCCGCGCATGCGCTTCATGGGGGAAGACGCTATCGGCCTGGCCGTCGCCATGAAGGGCGGCGGCGATATTCTGGTGCTCGGCAAGGCCCTGGAAGTCGAGTTTGCCCGCATCCAGAAAAACCTGCCGGCCGGCATGCAACTGCGCAAGGTCTCTGACCAGCCTGCCGCGGTGAAAACCGGGGTCGGCGAGTTCGTCCAGGTGCTGGTCGAAGCCCTGGCCATCGTGCTGCTGGTGAGTTTCTTTTCCCTCGGCATGCGCACCGGCATGGTCGTGGCGCTGACGATCCCGCTGGTATTGGCGATGACTTTCGCCTGCATGTATTACTTAGGGATAGGCCTGCACAAGATCTCCCTCGGCGCATTGGTACTGGCGCTGGGCTTGCTGGTGGACGACGCGATCATCGCCGTGGAAATGATGGCGATCAAAATGGAGCAGGGCTTCGACCGCATCAAGGCTGCCAGCTACGCCTGGACCAGCACCGCGTTCCCGATGCTCACCGGTACGCTGATCACCGCAGCCGGCTTCCTGCCGATTGCCACCGCGCAATCGAGTACCGGCGAATACACCCGGTCGATCTTTGAGGTGGTCACCATCGCGCTGCTGGCGTCATGGGTGGCTGCGGTACTCTTCGTGCCTTACCTTGGGGAAAAGCTCCTGCCGGACCTGGCGAAAATTCATGCGGCCAAGCATGGTGCAGGCCAACCCGACCCCTACGGCACACCTTTCTATCAGCGCGTGCGGCGACTGGTGGAGTGGTGTGTGCGCTGGCGCAAAACCGTTATCGTGCTGACCGTGCTGTTGTTCATTGGCTCGATCGTGCTGTTCCGCTTTGTGCCGCAGCAGTTCTTCCCGGCATCGGGCCGCCTGGAATTGATGGTCGACCTGAAACTGGCCGAAGGCGCTTCGCTGAGCAACACCGCCGATGAGGTCAAGCGCCTCGAAGCGTTGCTCAAGGATCATGCCGGGATCGACAACTATGTGGCTTATGTCGGCACCGGTTCGCCACGTTTCTACCTGCCCCTCGATCAGCAACTGCCGGCGGCGAGTTTTGCCCAGTTCGTCGTCCTGGCGAAAAACATCGAGGAGCGCGAAACCCTGCGCAACTGGTTGATCGCCACCCTCAACGAGCAGTTTCCAGCCCTGCGCGCGCGGGTTACGCGTCTGGAGAACGGTCCGCCGGTCGGCTATCCGGTGCAGTTCCGGGTGACCGGTGAGCACATCGAGGAAGTCCGCGCACTGGCGCGCAAAGTCGCGGCCAAGGTTCGCGAGAATCCCCATGTGGTCAACGTCCACCTTGATTGGGAAGAGCCGAGCAAGGTGGTGTACCTGAACGTCGATCAGGACCGCGCGAGGGCACTGGGCGTCAGTACGGCGAACCTGTCGAAGTTTTTGCAAAGCTCCCTGACCGGCTCCAGCGTCAGCCAGTATCGCGAAGACAACGAGTTGATCGAGATCCTGTTGCGCGGCACCTTGCATGAACGCACTGAGCTGTCGCTGCTGCCAAGCCTGGCGGTGCCGACCGACAACGGTCGCAGCGTGGCATTGTCGCAGGTCGCGACCCTGGAGTACGGCTTCGAAGAAGGCGTGATCTGGCACCGCAACCGCCTGCCTAACGTGACGGTTCGCGCCGATATCTACGACAAGGAACAACCGGCGACCCTGGTGAAGCAGATCATGCCGACCCTCGACCCGATCCGCGCCGAACTGCCGGATGGGTATTTGCTGGATGTTGGCGGCACCGTGGAGGATTCGGCACGCGGACAGAACTCGGTGAAGGCCGGTGTGCCGCTGTTCATCGTGGTGGTGTTGACGTTGCTGATGCTGCAGCTGCGCAGTTTCTCACGCACGGCGATGGTGTTTCTGACGGCGCCGTTGGGGTTGATCGGGGTGACGCTGTTTCTGCTGGTGTTCCGCCAGCCGTTCGGATTTGTCGCGATGCTGGGGACTATCGCTTTGTCCGGGATGATCATGCGTAACTCGGTGATTCTGGTGGATCAGATCGAGCAGGATATCGCTGCCGGGTATAAGCCTTGGGAGGCGATTATCGAGGCGACGGTGCGGCGGTTCCGGCCGATTGTGTTGACGGCGCTGGCGGCGGTGTTGGCGATGATTCCGCTGTCGCGCAGTTTGTTTTTCGGGCCGATGGCGGTGGCGATCATGGGGGGGTTGATTGTTGCTACGGCTTTGACGCTGTTGTTCTTGCCTGCGCTTTATGCGGCCTGGTTTCGTGTTCGCAAAGAATCTGTTTGACCTTGGCGGCCTTTGGGCCGACCAGGTTCTTGGGGGGATTGAGTACATATCCGTTGCTGCGGTAATGGCGGCTTATGGTTTCGCCCTTACGGCGAGGCACTTTTTTCAAACGCCAAAAAAGTACCCAAAAAGGCTTGCCCCAGCGTCCGGCCCCTCGCTTAGGCTCGGCGTTCCTTCGTTCCGGTATTCATCCGGGGGCATCGCCTCCGGTCGGCTTCGCTTCGACCTCCTCTCGATGTGTTCGACTTCGTCGAACGGCGCTACGCGCCTACCCCCCGGATAAACACCTCCACTCAGCCTCCCGAAGGGGCGGGTGGATCAAGATCAAAAGCTGCAGGCGAGCTAACGCTCGGCCTGTTGAGTGGTGAAGAGCGATGGCGGCCTACGAGCCGACCAATCTCTCTCAGATGCACCGGGGACTAATTGTGGGAGCTGGCCTGCCAGCGATGGCGGTCTACGAGCCGACCAGTCTCTCTCAGATGCACCGGGATCCAAATTGTAGAGCTGGCTTGCCGGCGATGGCGGCCTACGAGCCGACCAATCTCTCTCAGATGCACCGGGATCCATATTGTAGGAGCTGGCTTGCCAGCGATGGCGGCCTACGAGCCGACCAATCTCTCTCAGATGCACCGGGATCCAAATTGTAGGAGTTGGCTTGCCAGCGATGGCGGTCTACGAGCCGACCAATCTCTCTCAGATGCACCAGGGTCTAATTGTGGGAGCTGGCCTGCCGGCGATGGCGGCCTACTAGCCGACCAATCTGTCTCAGATGCACCGGGACCCAAATTGTAGGAGCTGGCTTGCCAGCGATGGCGGTCTACGAGCCGACCAATCTCTCTCAGATACACCGGGGACTAATTGTGGGAGCAGGCCTGCCGGCGATGGCGGCCTATGAGCCGACCAATCTCTCTCAGGTACACCCGGGCCCAATTGTGGGAGCAGGCCTGCCAGCGATGGCGGTCTACGAGCCGACCAATCTCTCTCAGGTACACCGGGGACTAATTGTGGCAGCTGGCCTGCCAGCGATGGCGGCCTACGAGCCGACCAATCTCTCTTAGATGCACCGAGGACTAATTGTGGGAGCTGGCTTGCCAGCGATGGCGGCCTGCAAGCCAACCAGTCGCTTTCAGATGCACTCGATCCCTGTAGGAGGCGCCGGAGGCTGCGATCTTTTGATCTTGATTTAAGAGCGAGATCAAAAGACCGCAGCCTTCGGCAGATCTATACGGAATGCGCCGTACGCGGAAGGGATATGGCAGGTGATCGTTACAGAGTGCCGAATACTTTTTTGGCCAAACCTGTCGCAGCCGCAGCCGGGTTCTGGCGAATGGTTTCTTCCTGTTTGCCGATCATTTCGAACAAGCCATTGAGCGCCTGCTCCGTCACATAGTTTTCGACGTTGGCGCTCTTCGCATCGATCACACCCATGGTCGCGGCCTGGCCGGCGAAGGTGTTGTATTGCTGGGCGAGGCCCACTTGATCGGTGGCTTGCTTGACGATGGGCAGGAACTTGACGCGAATCTGTTCGCGGCTGGTTTTGTTCAGGTACTGAGTGGCCGAATCGTTGCCGCCGCTGAGGATGCCCTTGGCGTCTTCCACGGTCATTTTCTTCACGGCATCCACAAGAATCGGCTGGGCCTGGGTCACAGCGGTTTCAGCTGCTTTGTTCATGCTCGATTCCAGCTGGTCGACCTGAGCACCCATGCCGAACTGTTTCATCTTGTTCGCGACTTTGCCGAGCTTGCCTGGCAGTTCGATTTTGACGTCCGGGTTGTTGCTGAAACCGCCTGGTGTGCCGAGTTGTTTCACGGCTAATTGTGCACCCTGGGTCAAGGCATCCTTGAGACCACCGGTGGCGTCTTTTTGCGACAGGTCGGAGAGGGAAAGGGCCAGGGCGTTGGCGCAGATCATCACGCCGGCGCACAGACCGGCAAAGCGAAGGGTAGGGCGGAACATTAGGCTTCCTTGTTTGAAAGAGGGCATCAGCGGACGGCTTCGTCGGGAATTATCAACGGGTTGCTGATTGTTGCGATTCGCCTTGGCATAGCATGTTCTTTCATGAAGCGAATCCGTGTCGTTGGCGCCGCAGGTTCACTGGCGCCTATGACAATTTAACGGATTTGTTGCGCAATGTTCCAGGTAACACATAGTCGTTGGCGCTCGAGCACAGTCGGCGCCAACGGCAACTCAAGAAAAACTGCCGGTTATGCGTTTGGCGAAACACTGACGATTTTCACCACCACATCTTTAACCCACAACGTCTCCTCGCTCAAATCCAGTGCGGGATGGTTCGTGGAGGTGAACACCCTCTCATCTTCATAGAAGATGCTTGCACTGATGGCGTAGGTACGCCCGTACTGCAGTTTTGCCATGTCGAAAGTCAGTGCGTATTCCATGAAATCCTGGTTCAGATCGGTATAGACCTCTGTAGCCAGTGTTTTCAGGTCACTTGGCTGAGTGACATCCACCAGGCTGACCTGGAGGGTCGAACCCGATAGAAGGCCAACCTTTTCGAGATAAATTACGCTACCGGTAATTTCTTTTTCGCCGCTCATTTTGATTTCCTTTTCAATTGACCGTCGGTATTGACGAGCGCTAACCATAAAGTCGATACCGCGACTTTTATGTAGGGCGATTCCTGCAAACCGAGTCGAACGGGGCGTCTTATAGGGCAGAAAAATCCTTGTTTCTGCCAAATACTCGATGGGTCAGAGCGGCGTCAGTAACTCCGCTGCATCTTCACTGCGATGCAACGCCACCTGACGGATCGACAAACGAATCTCCGCCGGCAACACTCGCTTGGCCGCGCCTTCGGCCAGTTCGCCGAGCAGTTCGTGGTAGCCCAGCTTGCCGGCTTCGTCGCGCTTGAGCACCTCGAGATCGAGCAGGGTCTGGATGAAGTGGCGGAAAAGGCTCTTGTCGAAGAATTCCGGGGCGTTCAGGCCATGCAGGATCGACAGGCGCTGGGCCATGACCGTGCACAGGTCTTCCAGTTCTTCGGCGCTGATGCTGTGCTGGCCACTGTTGAGCAGCAAAGAGACGGTCATGTAGAAACGCTGCAGAGTCTGGGCGATGCTTTTCGACAGCAGGGTCAGCAGCACGAAATGCCGCGAGCTCGGTGCCGGGCGCAGGTAGACATCGTTTTCGAATCGCAGCAAGCCTTGCTCGACGAAGGCTTGCAGCCATTGATCGATCACCGCGTCGAGTTCGTCCAGCGACCAGCGAATGAACAGCTCCGCCTGCAAGTACGGATAAAGCGCGCGGGTGTAGCGCAGGATCTGTTCGCGGTTCATGCGCGACGCACTCTGGAAGAAGCTCGCCAGCAACGCCGGCAATGCGAAGATATGCAGCACGTTGTTACGGTAGTAGGTCATCAGGACAGCGTTCTGCTCGTCCAGATACAGAATCTTGCCCAGGGCATCGCTCTGCTCGGACAACAGGTCCATGTCCTTCACGTGCTCGATCAACGCACGACCATCACCTGCGGGCAGGGTGGTGTGCGGTGAATAAGGGACTTTGCGCAACAGCGCCAGATACAGGTCGAGTACCCGCGCCATGGCCCGATCGTCGAGGGCCAGGCGCGAGGTGGAGAGCAGTGCCAGCGCCACCAGGTTGACCGGGTTGATCGCCGCCGCTTCGTTCAAGTGCTGCGCGACCTTTTCGCCGAGGCGGTTGGTGGTTTCGTTGAGCCAGGCCGGTCTGAATTGCGGACCGAGCTCCTGTTTGCGCCAGTCCGGCTGTTCGCTGTCGAGAAATTCCGCGAGTTTGATCGGCTCACCGAAGTTCACCGCTACCTGGCCGAAACGCTGCTTGAGCGCGCCGATGACTTTGAAGATGTCGAAAATCGACTCTTTCTTCTTGGTGGCGCCACGCAGCTCGCCAAGATAGGTCCGGCCTTCCAGCACGCGTTCGTAGCCGATGTACACCGGCACGAAGACGATCGGCATACGCGAGGAGCGCAGGAAACTGCGCAGGGTGATCGCCAGCATCCCGGTCTTCGGTTGCAGCATGCGCCCTGTGCGCGAACGGCCGCCTTCGACGAAGTACTCCACCGGGAAGCCTTTGGTAAACAGGGTGTGCAGGTATTCGTTGAATACCGAGGTGTACAGCGGGTTGCCCTTGAAGGTACGGCGCATGAAGAACGCACCGCCACGACGCAGCAGGCCGCCGATGCCCGGCATGTTGAGGTTGATCCCGGCGGCGATGTGCGGTGGGGTCAGGCCATTGCGAAACAGCAGATAGGACAGCAGCAGGTAGTCGATGTGGCTGCGATGGCAGGGTACGTAGATCACTTCGTAACCCGGTGCGACCTTTTGCACGCCTTCGATGTTGTTGACCTTGATGCCGTCGTAGATCTTGTTCCAGAACCAGCTCAGCACCACTTCCATGAAGCGGATTGCGGTGTAGGTGTAGTCCGAGGCGATCTCGTTGCCGTAGCGCAGCGCTTGGGCCTTGGCCTTTTCCGGGGAGATGTTCTCGCGCTCTGCTTCGTCGAGGATCGCCTGCTTGACCAGTGGCTGATTGAGCAAGCCCTTGACCAGGTTGCGCCGGTGGGAAATATCCGGGCCGATGACGGCGGCCTTGAGGTTGCGAAAGTGCACCCGCAGTATCCGCTGGGCCATGCGCACGGTGCGCTCGTGGCCCTTGTTGTGGTCGATCAACTCACGCAAGTGGATCGGCGCGGAGAACTGCACGCGGGTCTTGCGCCCCAGCACGATGATGCTGAGCAAGCGGCGCAGGCGGCCAGTGACGGCCCAGCTGTCGGCGAACAAGAGTTTCCAGGGGCTGGACTCGCTGTCCGGCGATTGGCCCCAGAACACGCTGACGGGAATGATCTGCGCGTCTTCGCCAGCGTTCTGGCTCAAGGCGCTGACCAGCCGGGTCAGGGTCGGCGGCGCACCGCGCTTGTCCTGGCGGCCGAGCCAGTCGGGATCCGGGGTCAAGTAGAAGAACGCCGCGGGTTCCACCAGGCCGCCCACCGAGACTGGCAGCACCGGGCGCGGCAGGCCGGCCTTGGTGCATTCGCTGTCGACCACGGCGAGGTCGCTCAGCGAAGGGTTTTGCAGGACGTAGAACACCGGGCGACTGCGGTCGAGGTTAAGGGTGAACGACGACTGATTGATCGTCTCCGAGCGAACCCAGAGGTACAAAAGTCGGCGCAGTGTGCCAAACACAAGACGGCGGAACGGGGAACGGGTCATACGGCTTCTGCGTGAGTGAATAAAACCGAGCAAATGCTCGGGTGGGCGATAGTGTGCCGTATTCGCCGAAAATCGGCAAAAAAGCGGCTAAGTAAAGTTGAGTTGAGAGTTTTGACGGCTGTCATATACTCCGACGCTCAAAATAAAAATAAGGGGGTACTGATTCATGGCAACGCGCGAAACAGGCAACGTGAAGTGGTTCAACGACGCCAAAGGCTACGGCTTCATTCAGCGCGAGGACGGGGTGGACGTGTTCGTGCATTACCGCGCAATTCGCGGCGAAGGGCACCGCTCGCTGGCTGAAGGGCAGCAGGTTGAATATGCCGTGGTGACGGGCGAGAAGGGTTTGCAGGCCGAAGACGTCGTCGGGCTGTAAACCCACTCATCAGCTCACCCAAAACCATTGTGGGAGCGGGCTTGCTCGCGAATGCGGTGCGTCAGTCAGCATTGATCTCTACTGACGCACCGCATTCGCGAGCAAGCCCGCTCCCACATCCTGCTCGGTGTCGCTCTGCTTTAAGCAGTTTTCCAGGTGATCTCTTCTTCACCATCGGCGCTGATGCGTATCCAGCGATCCGCTGTTTCTTCACCTTCTTCTTCGACCCAGCTACCCGGTGCGCAGCGCACTTCGACGTTCAGCGCGACAAACGCGGCGCGGGCGCAGGCGATGTCGTCTTCCCACGGGGTCTGGTCGCTTTCAAGGTACAGGCTGTTCCATTTGCCCACGGCCTTGGGTAGCCAGGTCACCGGCACGTTGCCAGCCTTGCACTTGTAGGTCTGGCCTCTCTGTACCCAGTCGCTGCACGGGCCCAATGCAGCACCGAGCCAAGCCGAGATGGCTTTGTGGTCGACGTCGGCGTCTTTCAGGTAAATCTCGATATCGGGTTGGCGCATGGATGTCCTCACTGCGTGTCTGAAAAATCCATTCGCGGATTTAGCCGGGCTCAAGCGGATGCTCAAGGCCAATATTAGGGTTGAAGAACGAAATAATCGTAGCGCATCGACACGGTGACCTCGAACGGCTCAGCCTGCTCGATGACCGCTGCCCGGCGTTCGGCGCTGGCGCGCCAGCCGTGGGGTGTCATGGCCAGCAGGTTGGCGCGATCCTGACCATGGGCGAGCATCAGCTTGAACTCCAGGGTCTCGCTGTGTTGCAGCTGCATGCCGTTCGGCACCAGGTCCAGATGCTTGTCGTCGATGTACTCGCGTACTTCGTCGTACAGCCGCTCGCGCAATTCCATCAGGTGGCCGCTGGTCGGGCCGACCTTCATCAGGCCGCCGCCGGGGCTGAGCAGGCGTTTGGCCTCCTGCCAGTCCAGCGGGCTGAAAACACTGGCCAGGAACTGGCAGCTGGCGGACGCCAGAGGCACCCGCGCCATGCTGGCGATCAACCAGGTAATTGCCGGGTTGCGTTTGCAGGCGCGCTTCACCGCTTCCCGGGAAATGTCCAAGGCGTATCCGTCGGCGTTCGGCAAGGCCTCGGCGATCTGCGCGGTGTAGTAACCCTCGCCACAACCGATGTCGAGCCAGCGCTGTGGCGCGTAACCCGCAGCCAGCTCCGCCAGGCGCCTGGCCACCGGTGCGTAATGGCCGGCGTTGAGGAAGTCACGGCGGGCCTCGACCATTGCCTGGTTATCCCCAGGGTCACGGCTGTTCTTGTGCTGCACCGGCAGCAGGTTCAGGTAGCCCTGGCGCGCGCGGTCGAACCGATGCCCGGCGGGACACGCCACGCCGTTATCCACCGCGCTCAGCGGTTCACTGCAGATCGGACACGCGAGCATCAGGCGAGCAACTTGATCAGGGTCTGGTAGTAGATTTCGGTCAACACATCGAGATCAGCCGCCAGTACCCGCTCGTTGACCTGGTGAATCGTCGCGTTGACCGGGCCCAGCTCGACCACTTGCGTGCCCATGGTCGCGATGAAGCGCCCGTCGGAGGTGCCGCCGCTGGTGGAGGCCTTGGTGTCACGACCGGTGATGTCCTTGATGCTCGACGACACCGCGTCGAGCAGAGCGCCCGGCTCGGTGAGGAACGGCAGGCCGGACAGTGCCCAGTCGATGTGCCAGTCCAGGCCGTGCTTGTCGAGGATGTCGGCGACGCGCTTTTGCAGGCCTTCGACGGTGGACTCGGTGGAGAAGCGGAAGTTGAACACCGCGATCAGGTCGCCGGGGATCACGTTGGTCGCGCCGGTGCCGGAATTGACGTTGGAGATCTGGAAGCTGGTCGGCGGGAAGAAATCGTTGCCGTGGTCCCAATGCTCGGCGGCAAGTTCGGCCAGCGCCGGGGCGGCAAGGTGGATCGGGTTCTTCGCCAGATGCGGATAGGCCACGTGACCCTGAATGCCGCGTACAGTCAGCTTGGCGCCGAGGGAGCCGCGACGACCGTTCTTGACCACGTCACCGACCAGGGTGGTGCTCGACGGTTCGCCAACGATGCACCAGTCCAGGCGCTCGTTGCGCGCGGCCAGGCGCTCAACCACTGCCTTGGTGCCGTGGTGCGCCGGGCCTTCTTCGTCGCTGGTGATCAGGAAGGCGACTTTGCCCTTGTGATTCGGGTAATCGGCGACGAAACGCTCGGAGGCGACGGTCATGGCGGCGAGGCTGCCTTTCATGTCAGCCGCGCCACGGCCACAGAGCATGCCGTGTTCGTCGATCAGTGCGTTGAACGGTTCGATCTGCCAGGCCGCCACCGGGCCGGTCGGGACCACGTCGGTGTGGCCGGCGAAGCACAGCACCGGACCGTCGTCCTGGCCGTGGGTGGCCCAGAAGTTATCCACATCTTCGATGCGCATCGGTTCCAGGGTGAAACCGGCATCGCCCAGGCGCTGCATCATCTGCTTCTGGCAATCGGCGTCGAGCGGCGTCACGGATGGACGGCGGATCAGGTCGATGGCGAGTTGGAGGGTCGGCGAAAGGTCGGCGTGGGCCGTCATGGAAAACTCCGGAAACTTGAGGTATGGGCTTGGGCTTTTAGTGTGGGAGCGGGCTTGCTCGCGAATGCGGTGTATCAGTCAACATACTCCTCGACTCTTACAACGCATTCGCGAGCAAGCCCGCTCCCACAGGTATTGGCTTCGATCGGCAAGCCGAGGCACGCCAAGCCCCGCAAAATGGCGGTTATCTTAAAGCAAAACGGCGACCATTGGCCGCCGTTTAGTGCATCCGCAGAGATTTAGACCGCCGGTGCGGTTTGCGCCTCGACAGAAGGTTTTGGCAGCGACGACAGGAACGCCATGATCAGCGCCGCCACGTACGGCAGCGACTGCACCAGCAACATGGTGACCCAGAAGCGCATGTCGTTGCTCGGCAGGCCGTTGACCAGGAAGATCCCCAGTGCCGCGCCCCACAGCAGCAGCATGATGAACATCTCTTCCCGGGCCTCGGAAATCGCCACCCAGAAGCCATGGTTATCGGCATTCTTCGGTGTGCGGAAGAACGGAATGCTGCTGGTGAAGAAGCCGTACAAGACCGCTTTGGCAATGGTATGGGACAAGGCCAGCCCGGCCAGCGCCGCGCAGAAGGCATCCTTGAGATTGACCCCGACCGCTCGACGGTAGAGGAAAATGATCTTGGCCACCTTGAACACGAACAGTGCCAATGGCGGGATGGCGAAAATCAGCAGCGGCGGATCCACCCGCTGCGGCACGATGATCATCGCTGCCGACCACAGCAGCGCGCCGACAGTGAAGAAGATGTTCATGCCATCGGCGACCCACGGCAACCAGCCCGCGAGGAAGTGGTAGCGCTGGCCGCGGGTCAGCTCCGTGTCCTTGCCGCGCAGCAGGCTGGCGGTGTGGCGCTTGATGATCTGAATCGCCCCGTAGGCCCAGCGGAAGCGCTGTTTCTTGAAGTCGATAAAGGTATCGGGCATCAAGCCTTTGCCGTAACTGGTGTGGTAATACGCCGCCGACAGGCCTTTCTCGAACACGCGCAGGCCCAGTTCGGCATCCTCGCAGATGCACCAGTCGGCCCAGCCCAGCTCTTCGAGCACCGAGCGCCGGGTCATGGTCATGGTGCCGTGCTGGATGATCGCGTCACGGTCGTTGCGGGTGACCATGCCGATATGGAAGAAGCCCTTGTATTCGGCATAGCAGAGCTTCTTGAAGGTGCTTTCGTTCTGGTCGCGATAGTCCTGCGGCGACTGCACCACGGCAATTTTCGGATCGGCGAAGTGCGGCACCATGTGCTTGAGCCAGTTGCGGTCGACGCAGTAATCCGAGTCGATCACGGCAATCACTTCGGCGTCCTTGGCGGTGTGCGGAAGCAGGTAGTTCAGCGCGCCGCCCTTGAAGCCAGCCAGTGGAGCGACGTGGAAGAACTTGAAGCGCGGGCCGAGGGTGGCGCAGTAGTCGCGCACCGGCTCCCAGACCGCCGGGTCCTTGGTGTTGTTATCGATGATCAGGACTTCGAAGTCCGGATAGTCGAGGTTGGCCAGGGCGTTGAGGGTCTGTTTGACCATCTCCGGCGGCTCGTTGTAGCAGGGCACGTGAATCGACACTTTCGGGCGGTAGCTGGAGTCGCCTTCCACCGGCAGGAACTCGCGCCGGCGCTTGTGCACCCACACCGCTTCTGCCAGTTCATGGGCTTCGGTCAGCAACACGATGAACACCCCGAGCGCACCAAGGGCGAGCAGGAACCCCACGGTCAGGCTGAACCAGGTGCTGTATTGCAGGCTGTAGTCATAACCGATCCAGACCAGCACTGAACCGCAGAGGAACGCGATAAAGGTCAGGAAGGTGCGGCCGCGTTGGCGCAGGGCCGAGCCGTCGATCATCAGCAAGGTCAGGGACAACAGGGCCAGCACGACGGAGCCGATGGCCAGCACGCGCCATTGCGGAATCGCCACTACCGGGCCTTCGAAGTTGAACTTCTGCTGGCGTGCGGCGTTGAACACGCCCCAGTAGGCGCCAACGGAGCCTTCGTCACTGGCTTTCCACGGCTGGTCAAACGCTTCGATCACGAAGTAGTTGAAGCCCTGGCGGTTGAGTTTGTTCACCAGAGTGCGCAGGTAGATGGCCTGGTCTGCCGGCGACGCGTCGGCGCCACCGCGCATGCGGCCGTTGCTCGGCCAGCCGACTTCGGACAGCAGCAGCGGCTTTTTCGGGAACATCTTTTTCAGGTCGCGAGCGCGGTCGAGAACGAACTGCCCGGCCTTGTCCATCGGGATGAACTCCCAATAAGGCAGGACGTGCGCTGCGATCAGGTCGACGTGCCTGGCCAGTTCCGGGTGTTCTTCCCAGACGTGCCACTGCTCGGAGGTGGTGACCGGTACCTTCACGGCAGCGCGGACGCGATCAAGGATCATGCCCAATTCGGCGGCGCTGATTTCCTTGCGGAAGATCGCTTCGTTGCCGACCACCACACGAACCACGCTGCGCGAGGAATTGGCGATTTCGATGGCACGGTTGATCTCGCGTTCATTGCGTTCCTGGTCCGGGCTGATCCAGATCCCCAGCGTCACCCGCAGGCCGAACTCTTCCGCCAGTTTCGGAATGTTTTCCAGCGTGCCGTCGACCGAGTAAGTGCGGATGTTGTCCGTCAACTTGCTCATGATCTCCAGGTCGCGGCGCATCTGATCGTCGGTCGGATACTGCTCCTTCTGGGGGAACTGGCCTTGCTGGAACGGCGAGTACGAAAAACCGGAGATCTGTTCAGGCCAGTTGGGTGCGGTGACCGGGCGATTGATCAACGCCCAGAAGCCGGTAAACAAGGCGGCGATGGCGAGCACCACGACCAGGTTGAGTCCAAATTTACGCGATGACATAGCTATTTCGGGTTCCAAGGAATGTGGAACAAAAGAACGGTCGGCGGCCGCACAAGGGCGCGCTTCCTACACCGGCAGCTCACTGAACTTACATCGCACAGGGAAATGCCGGACGTTGGGCACTCCAAGTCGACTTAAGTTCTTTCCTTAGAGCATGTAGTTCAATTCTTCGTTCGATGTAGTCTTATCAAAGGCAATGACGCGCCCGTTCATAGCCCAAAAGATGCTCTTGGCCGCGGACGGCCCTATAATGCGCGCCGGTTTTTGGGGTAATGGTCATGAGTACAGAAGATCCGCGGTTTGCTGGCATTGCCCGTTTGTATGGCATCGAAGGCCTGGAGCGTCTGCGGGCGGCCCATGTGGCGATAGTCGGCGTGGGCGGTGTGGGTTCCTGGGCGGCAGAAGCCATGGCCCGTTGCGGCGTGGGCGAGATTTCGCTGTTTGATCTCGACGATGTTTGCGTCAGTAACGCCAACCGCCAGTTGCACGCGCTGGACAGCACGGTCGGCAAACCCAAGGTCGAGGTGATGGCCGAGCGCCTGCGCGGCATCAACCCGGATTGCACGGTGCATGCGGTGGCGGATTTTGTCACCCGTGAGACCATGGCCGAGTACATCACGCCGAACATCGATTGCGTGATCGACTGCATTGACAGCGTCAACGCCAAGGCGGCGCTGATCGCCTGGTGCAAGCGTCGCAAGATTCAGATCATCACCACCGGCGGCGCGGGCGGACAGATCGACCCGACCTTGATCCAGGTCTGCGATTTGAACCGCACCTTCAATGATCCGCTGGCCTCGAAAGTGCGCTCCACTTTGCGCCGCGACTATGGTTTTTCACGCACCGTGACTCGCCATTACAGCGTGCCGTGCGTGTTTTCCACCGAGCAACTGCGCTATCCGAAACCTGACGGCAGCATTTGTCTGCAGAAGAGTTTTGTCGGCGACGGCGTGAAACTCGACTGCGCTGGCGGGTTTGGGGCGGTGATGATGGTGACGGCGACCTTCGGCATGGTCGCGGCGACCAAGGCGGTGGATAAGATCGTTGCCGGGGTGCGGCGCCCGTCGGAGCGGATAAAGCCTCAAGTTTAGCTGGTTGGGCTGATGGCCTCATCGCGAGCAGGCTCGCCCACAGGGGAATGCATTCCAATGCGGGAGCGAGCCTGCTGGCGATGACGTTTAACCAGCCAACTCCGTCATCCGCTTAAGCACCGCATTCAGGCCATTGCTGCGCGACTGGGACAACTGCCGCCCCAGCCCCAACTGATTGAACCAGTCCGGCAAATCCACCTGTTGCAATTCGGCCACCGACAGTCCGTTGACCCGCGCCAGCAGCAACGCCACCAGCCCGCGAATCAGCCGCGCATCACTGTTGGCATTGAACTGCCAACGGCCATCGCGCAATTGCCCTACCAGCCAGACCTGGCTTTCGCAGCCATGCACCCGGTTGGCTTCGCACATGTCTTCGGCGCTCAACGCAGGCAGACGCTCGCCCCATTGCATCAACAGGCGTGCCCGCTGTTCCCAGCCGGCGGCGGCCTGAAAGGTTTCGAGCGCCGTTACGGCATCGGCAGGCAGGTTCATCGCAGTAACTCCAGCGCCTGATCCAGCGCCTCGAAGAATCGTTCCAGGTCGGCGGAGTCGTTGTACAGCGCCAGTGACACCCGGATTGCTCCGGCCAGTTCGAAGCTTTTCAGCAGCGGCATGGCGCAGTGGTGGCCTGCGCGCACGGCGATGCCTTGCTCGGTCAGCAAATGCGCCAGGTCAGAGTTATGCACAGCCTCGACGGTGAAACTGACCAGCGCCAGTTGCGGTTTGCCCAGCAGGCGTATGCCATTGCGCGATTGCAGGCCCTTGAGCAGGTAGTCATGCAACGCCGCCTCGTGGGCGGACACGGCGTCCTGATCGAGTCCGGCCAGATAGTCCAGGGTTGCACCCAGACCAATCACGCTGGCGATCGGCGGCGTCCCGGCCTCGAAGCCTAAAGGTGCCGGGCGGAAGCGAGCGTCGTGATAATTGGCATCCAGTACCATTTCACCGCCGAACTGCCAGGGCCGCAGCAGCTGCAGCGCCTCATTGCGCCCGAACAGCACGCCCAGGCCATCGGGGCCGTAGAGTTTGTGGCTGGAAAATACATAGAAGTCGCAACCCAGCGCCTGCACGTCGTGGCGGCCGTGGACCACGCCTTGCGCGCCGTCGATTACGGTCAGCGCGTCGTGCGACTTGGCCAGTGCCAGCAATTGCTCCAGTGGTTGCCAGGCACCGATTACATTGGACAACTGACTGACCGCCAGCAGGCGTGTGCGGGGGGTGATCAGGCCGGTGGCGAGTTCCAGGTCGATCACGCCGTCGGGATTGAGCGGCAGGATCACCAGCCTCAGATCGCGACGGTGCGCCAGTTGTTGCCATGGCAGCAGGTTGGCGTGGTGCTCCAGGGCGCTGATGACAATCTCATCGCCCGGATTGAATAGATGCTCCAGGCCGTAGGCCAGGAGATTCAGCGCGGAGGTCGCCCCGTGGGTAAAGACAATCTGTCCGCTGTCACCGGCATTGAGCCATTGTGCCACTTTGCTGCGGCTATCCTCGAACGCCTGGGTGGCGTGGGCACCGGGCAGGTGCTGGGCACGATGCACATTGGCCGCGCCGTTGGCGTAGTAATGCGCCAGGGCATCGAGCAGGGCTTGCGGTTTTTGCGTGGTAGCGGCGTTGTCCAGATAGGTCTGGCCTTGCCGTTGCAGGGCGGCGATGGCCGGAAAATCGGCGCGCCAGGGAGAGGGAATCATCATGTGTTCGGCCCTATGAACTTGGGCGAGTGTACGTCGGACCTTGTGGGACCGAGCCTTTGTGGTGAAGGGACCTTGTGGCGAGGGGGCTTGCCCCCGTTGGGCCGCGGAGCGGCCCCATGCTCATGGCAATGGCCCGGGACTACTGCGTAGTCCAACGGGGGCAAGCCCCCTCGCCACACAAGCCCCCTTGACACAAGCTTGTTCCCACAGGGGATCATGCGACGCTTAGTTGTGAGCGTGCAGCGCTTCGTTCAGTTCGATGGCCGATTTGTGGGTTTTGCACTCCACGGCACCGGTCTGCGAATTGCGGCGGAACAGCAGGTCGGTCTGACCGGCCAGTTCACGGGCTTTGACCACTTTGACCAGGTTGTCGTTGGCGTCCAGCAGGGCAACCTTGGTGCCGGCGGTCACGTACAGGCCCGACTCGACGGTGTTGCGGTCGCCCAACGGGATACCGATACCGGCGTTCGCGCCGATCAGGCAGCCTTCGCCGACTTTGATCACGATGTTGCCGCCACCGGAAAGGGTGCCCATGGTCGAGCAACCGCCGCCCAGGTCCGAACCCTTGCCGACGAACACGCCCGCCGACACGCGGCCTTCGATCATGCCCGGGCCTTCGGTGCCTGCGTTGAAGTTGACGAAACCTTCGTGCATCACGGTGGTGCCTTCGCCAACGTAGGCGCCCAAGCGGATACGCGACGCATCAGCGATACGCACGCCGGCCGGAACCACGTAGTCAGTCATTTTCGGGAACTTGTCCACCGAGAACACTTCCAGCAGTTCGCCACGCAGGCGCGCTTCAAGCTGGTGCTCGGCCAGTTCGGCCAGGTCGATCGCGCCCTGGCTGGTCCAGGCCACGTTCGGCAGCAACGGGAAGATCCCTGCCAGGTTCAGGCCATGGGGCTTGACCAGGCGATGGCTCAGCAGGTGCAGCTTGAGGTAGGCCTCAGGGGTGGACGACAGCTGGGCGTCTTCGGCAAGCAACGTGGCGACCAGCGGTTTGTGGCTTTCGGCCAGACGGGTCAGCAAGGCTGCCTGGGCAGCGTCGACGCCTTTGAGCGCTTCAGCCAATTGCGAGGCCTGGGCGGTGCTGAACGCGATCGCCTGATTGCCTTCGGTGTAACCCAGAACAGGCGCGATGGCGGCGATGACTTCAGCCGAAGGATTGAGAACAGGTGCGGCGTAAAACACTTCCAGCCATGCACCTTGACGGTTTTGGGTGCCGACGCCGAAGGCCAGGCTGAACAGGGTAGTGGACATGTGTATACCTCTAACAAAATTGAACGGGCTGCTTACTTGAGCGCGGCCGCGTAGATATCAGGCTTGAAGCCAATCAGGGTTCGGTCACCGAGATCAAGCACCGGGCGCTTGATCATCGAGGGTTGTGCGAGCATCAGTTCGATGGCTTTCGTCTGGTCGAGATCGGCTTTGCGTTCGTCTTCGAGTTTGCGAAAGGTCGTACCTGCACGGTTCAACACCACCTGCCAGCCGTGCTCGTCGCACCATTGGGTCAGGTGTTCACGGTCGATACCGGCCGTTTTGTAATCATGGAAGTCGTAGCTGACGGCGTGTTCATCGAGCCAGGTGCGCGCCTTTTTCATGGTGTCGCAGGCTTTGATGCCGAAAAGGTGCAACGTTTTGCTTGAAGCGGTCAAGGAATTGCCCCCTTTGCAGGTACTGTCGAATAAACGGTGACGGATTATGCCATGACCGGACGGTTTCGCGTCGGCTGTGGTGGATATGTCATTCGTGCGCTGGACCTGTACAAGCCTGTGCGACAATGGTGCAACGGTCAGGCGCAGTCTATGCGGCTAATATGGCACTTGTGCGCTGTCGATTGTCCGGGATCCGAGATTTATGCAAACCGCCTACACCGTCCTGATCCTGCTGATGCTGGTTGGCGTTTCACGCCTGATCGGACGGGTGGTCCCGTTGCCGTTGCCACTGGTGCAAATCGCCGCCGGAGCCTTGCTCGCCTGGCCGACGTTGGGGTTGCATGTGGCCCTTGATCCGGAGTTGTTCCTGTTTCTGTTCCTGCCGCCGCTGCTGTTCTCTGACGGCTGGCGCATGCCCAAGCGCGAATTCTGGCGTTTGCGCGGGCCGATTCTGACCCTGGCCGTGGGGTTGGTGTTGTTTACCGTGGTCGGTGCGGGATATTTCATCCACTGGCTGTTGCCGAGCATACCGTTGCCCGTCGCCTTCGCCCTGGCGGCCGTGTTGTCGCCCACCGACGCCGTGGCAGTCTCGGCGATCTCCCAGAACCGTTTGCCGACGCCCTTGATGCACATGTTGCAGGGCGAGGCGCTGATGAACGACGCCTCGGGCCTGGTGACGTTCAAGTTTGCCTTGGTGGCGGCTGTGACAGGTGTGTTCTCCCTGGCCACTGCCAGCGTTACGTTCGTGCTGGTGGCCGTCGGCGGCCTGGCTGTCGGCGTGGCCTTGAGTTGGCTGGTCGGGCGTTTGCGCGCCTGGATGATTGCCCGCGGCTGGGATGATCCGGCGACCCATGTGGTGTTCATGTTGTTGCTGCCGTTCGCCGCCTACGTGCTGGCCGAGCGCGTGGAAGTGTCGGGCATTCTGTCGGCGGTGGCGGCGGGCATGATGCAGAGCTGGCTCGACCTGCTGCCGCGCCAGACCAATACGCGCTTGCTCAACCGCAGCGTCTGGTCGTTGCTGGAGTTCGCCTTCAACGGCCTGATCTTCCTGCTGCTGGGCTTGCAACTGCCGGACATCATCAAAGCGGTGGTCAGCCACGAAACCTCGCTGTGGCCGACGCTGCTGTATCGCGGCTTTGACGTGGTGGCGATTTTCCTGGTGCTATTGGCACTGCGGTATTTCTGGGTGCAGAGCATCTGGCGAGCGTCGATCCTTCTGCGGCGTCTGCGCGGCAAGGGTGAAATGACCCAGTTGCCGACTGCGCGGTCTTGCTGGTTGCTGACCGTGGGTGGAGTGCGCGGAGCGGTGACGCTGGCCGGTGTGATGTCGGTGCCGTTGCTGATGGGTGGGGTGGCGTTCCCGGAGCGTGATCTACTGATTTTCATCGCCGCCGGTGTGATCCTGTTGTCGCTGATCGCCGCCTGTATCGCTCTGCCGCTGTTGTTGCGCGGTATCGATAAAAGCCCCGACGACAAGCGTCGCAATGAAGTACGCGAGGCCTGGCGTAAAACCGCCGAGGCGGCCATTCATGCGCTGGAAGCCGAAGAGGCCGGCCCTCAGGATGCGGCCCAGGCAGCGCTGGCCGCAGAGCTGAAAGCGCGGATCATGTCCGAATATCGGCACCAACTGGATATCTTCAATGACTCGGCAGAAGCCCAGGCCTTGGCCTTGCAGATGGACTTGCTGGAACGGCGCCTGCGTTTGAAAGCGCTGCGGGCGCAGCGCCTGGAGTTGTACAGCCTCAGCCGTCATCACCAGATTGGCGATGACGTGTTGCGTGAGGTGCTGGGCGAGCTGGACCTGAGTGAAGCCAAGCTCGGTCAGGTGAAATAACGCAGGCGATTATTTGCGGCGCTGGATGAAGTCGCGAATACGTTCTGCCGCTTCCACACATTCGGCCAGCGGTGCAACCAACGCCATGCGCACACGCCCTGCGCCCGGATTGATGCCATCGACATCCCGCGACAGGTAGGAACCCGGCACCACGGTCACATGCTCCTGCTCGAACAGGTCACGGCAGAAGGCGGCATCGTCGCCGGCCACATTCGGCCACAGGTAGAAGCTGCCATCCGGACGTTGTACATCCATCACCGGGCTCAGGATTGCCAGCACCGCATCATACTTCTCCCGATACAGCGTACGGTTGGCCCGCACGTGCACTTCGTCGTTCCATGCTGCAACGCTGGCCAGTTGCGTCTGCACCGGCATTGCGCAGCCATGGTAGGTGCGATAGAGCAGGAAGCCCTTGAGGATGTCGGCATCACCGGCGACAAAGCCCGAACGCAGGCCTGGCAGGTTGGAGCGCTTGGACAGGCTGTGGAACACCACGCAACGCTTGAAGTCTTTACGGCCCAGTTCCACGCAGGCGCTGAGCAAGCCTGGCGGTGGGGTCTGCTCGTCGAAGTACAGTTCGCTGTAGCACTCGTCGGCGGCGATCACGAAGTCGTGTTCGTCGGCCAGGGCGATCAGTTTTTTCAGGGTTTCGACCGGGATCAGCGCGCCGGTCGGGTTACCCGGCGAGCACAGGAACAGGATCTGGCAGCGTTTCCAGATGTCTGGCGATACCGCGTCGAAGTCCGGGTTGAAGCCGTTTTCATCCAGGCACGGCAGGTAGTGAGGCTTGGCCCCGGCGAGGAACGCGGCACCTTCGTAGATTTGGTAGAAGGGGTTCGGGCTCACGACCAGTGCGTCGTCGCCCCGGTTGACCACGGTCTGAGTGAAGGCAAACAGGGCTTCACGGGTGCCGTTGACCGGCAGGACGTTGCGCGCGGGGTCGATCCAGCCGCCAGGTACGTTGAAGCGACGCTCGCACCAGGCGGCGATGGCTTCACGCAGGGCCGGGATGCCGAGGGTGGTCGGATACACCGCCATCTGATCCAGGTTGCTGGCCAGGGCCTCGGCGACAAAGCTCGGCGAGCGGTGTTTCGGCTCGCCGATGGACAGTGCGATGGCGCGTTTGTCCGGGTTTGGCGTGACGCTGCCGAGCAGGGCACGGAGCTTTTCGAACGGGTAGGGCTGGAGCTGGGTCAGAGCGTTGTTCATCGGGGGCCTCGTTCAGTGTGGAGGCAGGCCTGTGTGGCGAGGGGGCTTGCCCCCGTTCGACTGCGCAGCAGTCGTAAAACCATGATATGCGGTTTATCTGATAGACCGCGCTTGAGGTTTTAGGGCCGCTTCGCAGCCCAACGGGGGCAAGCCCCCTCGCCACAGAAATCTGCTTTCACAGTGGGAAATTTGTTGATTCAGATGCTGATGCGCGACAGTTTGATATCGGGTTCCTGGTTGACGCTCAATTGCTCGACGATTGCATCCTGCAAGCGGCTGCACAGCAGCGGGTCGGACAGCGGCTGATTATTTGCGTCGGTAATGAAGAACACGTCCTCCACCCGTTCGCCCAGGGTGGCAATCTTGGCGTTCTGCAGCGACAGGTCGAACTCCAGGAATATCGTGCCGATCCGCGCCAGCAGGCCCGGGCGGTCGGGAGCCGTGAGCTCCAGCACAGTCACCGGGCGTTGGGCGTCGTTGTGGATCGTCACCTGCGGTGCAAAGGCGAAGTGCTTGAGCTGGCGTGGCACCCGGCGCTGGATGATCGTCGGGTAGTCGTCCGGGTTGCGCAGGGCTTCTGTCAGGCCATCGCGGATCTGTTTGACCCGCGCCGGGTTGTCGCCAATCGAATCGCCGTCGGTATCGAGCACGATGTAGGTGTCGAGGGTGAACTGGCTGCTGGAGGTGATGACCCGGGCGTCGTGAATGTTCAGGTTGAGCTGGTCCATCGCCGCCACGGTCACGGCGAAGAAGTCGTGCTGGTCCGGCGCATAGATGAAGATCTGCGTACCGCCTTCGAACTCGCGCTGGGTGGTTTCCTTGATCAACACCAGCGGCCCGCCGTCAGCCGGTTGCTGGAGGATCGCATCACTGTGCCAGGCAACGTCGCCGGCGGTGTGGCGCAGGAAGTAGTCATCGCCCAATTGCGACCACAGTTGCTCGACGTCGTCCGGATCGGTGCCGCCACGCACGAGAATGTCCAGGGCTGCGCTCTGGGTCTGGCGGATCTGCTCTTCACGGTCCACCGGGTTCTCCAGGCCGCGGCGCAGGGCGCGCTTGGTCTCGGTATAGAGTTGGCGCAACAGGCTGGCACGCCAGGAATTCCACAGGGTCGGGTTGGTGGCGTTGATGTCGGCGACGGTCAGCACATACAAATAATCGAGGCGGGTTTCATCGCCGACGGCGTGGGCAAAATCGTGGATTACCTGCGGGTCGGACAGGTCCTTGCGCTGGGCAGTGGTCGACATGACCAAATGGTGTTGCACCAGCCAGACGATCAGGCGACTGTCCCACACCGGCAACTGATGGCGCTGGCAAAAGGTTTCGGCATCGACCGCGCCGATCTCCGAGTGATCGCCATGCCGGCCCTTGCCGATGTCATGGTACAGACCGGCCAGGTAGATCAGTTCGGGCTTGGGCAGCTTGCCCATGACCTTGCTGGCCAACGGGAATTTTTCCGACACCTGGGTGTACTGCAATTTACGCAGGTGTTTGATCAGGTTCAGGGTGTGCGCATCGACCGTATAGATGTGAAACAGGTCGTGTTGCATCTGCCCGACGATCAGGCCGAACTCCGGCAGATAACGCCCGAGAATGCCGTAACGGTTCATCCGCCGCAGATTGCGGTGAATGCCGATCTTGCACTTGAACAGCTCGATGAACAGGCTGGTGTTGCGGATATCGTTGCGAAAATCGTCGTCGATCAGATGGCGGTGTTCGCGCAACAGACGAATGGTGTCGGCGCGCACGCCTTTGATTTCCGGCTGCTGGGCCATCAGCACAAAGATTTCCAGCATGGCGAATGGCGTGCGGCGGAACACATTGTTGTTGCGCGCCTCGATGTAGCCGTCGTGCAGCTGGAATCGCGAGTTGATCGGTTGCGGCGGCGCTTCGTCTTCCGGTGCGAGGATGACTTCCTCGAAGTGCTGGATGATCAGGTCGCTGAGCTGGGCGATGCTCATGACCACCCGGTAATACTGCTGCATGAAGCTTTCGATGGCTTGCTTGACGTCATTGCCCTCGAAGCCCAGCAGTCCGGCGATGGTGCGCTGGTGATCGAACAGCAGGCGGTCTTCAGCGCGGCCGGCGAGCATGTGCAGGGCGTAGCGAACCTTCCACAGAAATTCCTGGGAAGACGCCAGCAGGGCGTTTTCGCTTTCGACCAGGAAGCCTTCGCCGGCCAGTGCTCGCAGGTTCAGGGTGCCATACTCGCGACGGGCCACCCACAGAATCGTCTGGATGTCCCGTAATCCGCCGGGCGAGCCTTTGACGTTGGGCTCCAGGTTGTACTCGGTGTCGTTGTACTTGTGATGGCGGGCTTTCTGCTCGGCGCGCTTGGCCAGGAAAAAGTCCTTGCTCGGCCACATGTGCGCGGTGCTGGTGACATCCAGCATGCGCTGGCGCAGGTGCTCCGGGCCGGTAATGGTGCGGCTTTCCATCAGGTTGGTGACTACCGTCAGGTCGGCGCGTGCCTCGACGGCGCATTCCTCGACCGAGCGAACGCTCTGTCCGACTTCCAGGCCAATGTCCCACAGCAGGGTCAGGAAGCGCTCGATGGAGTCGCGGAAAATTTCATGGTCTGCACTGTCCAGCAGGATCAGCAAATCGATATCGGAGTAAGGGTGCAGTTCGCCGCGGCCGTAGCCGCCGACCGCGACCAGCGCAATGTCGGCGTCTTCGCTCCAGTCAAACTGATCCCAGGCCTTTTGCAGGATGTTATCGACGAACCAGGCACGATCCTCGATCAGCCTGCGAATGTCCCGGCCGCTGCGAAACCGCGAGTCGAGCACTTCCCGGGCCTGGCGGATGGCCTTCTTGAAGGCCGATATCGGGCTTGCCTTCAGGGCCAGTTCAGCCTGGAACTGGCCGCGGTCGAAGAGTTCGGGATCCACCTGCGGCATCGATTGGCATTCCTTTCTATAAGGCTGGGTAACGGCTGGACGGACTCAGGCCGAAACGCGTGCGATGGTATCGTCGCTGCGCAGGGTGAAGATCTCGTAACCGGTCTCGGTCACCAGCAGGGTGTGCTCCCACTGGGCCGACAGCTTGCGGTCCTTGGTAATCGCGGTCCAGCCGTCGCCCAATACCTTGGTGTCGGCACGGCCCTGGTTGATCATCGGCTCGATGGTGAAGGTCATGCCGGCTTTCAATTCCATGCCGGTACCGGCACGGCCGTAGTGCAGGATCTGCGGCTCTTCGTGAAATACCTTGCCGATGCCGTGGCCACAGAACTCGCGAACCACCGAAAAGCCGTTCTTTTCCGCGTGCTTCTGGATGATTTCACCGATGTCGCCCAGGCGGCAGCCGGGTTTGACGATTTCAATCGCCTTGTACATGCATTCCTGGGTGACCTGGGACAGGCGCTCGGCCCAGACCGGCACGCTGCCGACGTGGAACATGCGGCTGGTATCGCCGTGGTAACCGTCCTTGATGACGGTGACGTCGATGTTCAGTGTGTCGCCATCCTTGAGCGGCTTGTCGTTCGGGATGCCGTGGCAGACCACGTGGTTGATCGACGTGCAGATCGACTTCGGGTAACCCTTGTAATTGAGCGGGGCAGGGATGGCCTTCTGCTCGTTGACGATATAGTCGTGGCAGATCTGGTTCAGTTGATCGGTGGTAACGCCCGGCTTGACATGTTCGGCAATCATTTCCAGCACATCGGCGGCCAGCTTGCCGGCGATACGCATCTTGGCGATATCCTCGGGGGTTTTGAGGGTGACGGTCATACAGGCTCTCTCTGCGCTCGAAGGCGCTTTCTAAACGGAAAGGGCGTTGCGCGATCGAACTTCGCAGCCCTGAAAAATGCGATTCTACCAGACGATCAGCGCAAATCAGCGCCTCTGTGCGTCGCTTCTCCTTATAGAATGGTGGATTGCTGGCGGATTCCAAGGCTCGGCGCCGGGATTTCATAATCCGGGTTCCGTTTTTGCCTGCCCTGTGGTATAAAATGCGCCGCTTTCCGGGGATGTCCCGAAAAGCCTAAATCCACACACGTGTCGACACGATGACCTGGGTGCCTTCAGCTGAAGCTGCTGGTTGGTCATTGGGATACGTGGAGGCCAAACCCGACTTATTAAGGAACTATCATGTCCCAAGTCAACATGCGCGATATGCTGAAGGCCGGTGTGCACTTCGGTCACCAGACCCGTTACTGGAACCCGAAAATGGGTAAGTACATTTTCGGCGCGCGTAACAAGATCCACATCATCAACCTTGAAAAAACCCTGCCAATGTTCAACGAAGCTCTGACTTTCGTAGAGCGTCTGGCCCAGGGCAAAAACAAGATTCTGTTCGTCGGCACCAAGCGTTCCGCTGGCAAGATCGTTGCTGAAGAAGCAGCACGTTGCGGCTCGCCGTACGTCGATCACCGCTGGTTGGGCGGCATGCTGACCAACTTCAAAACCATCCGTGCTTCCATCAAGCGTCTGCGTGACCTTGAAGTACAAGCCGAAGACGGTACTTTCGCCAAGCTGACCAAGAAAGAAGCGCTGATGCGCTCCCGTGACCTGGAAAAGCTCGATCGTTCCCTGGGTGGTATCAAGGACATGGGCGGTCTGCCAGACGCTCTGTTCGTTATCGACGTTGATCACGAGCGCATCGCGATCACCGAAGCCAACAAGCTGGGCATCCCGGTTATCGGCGTAGTCGATACCAACAGCAGCCCGGAAGGCGTTGACTACATCATCCCAGGCAACGATGACGCAATCCGCGCTATCCAGCTGTACATGGGTTCGATGGCTGACGCTGTGATCCGTGGTCGCAACAACGTTTCCGGCGGCACCGAAGTCTTCGTTGAAGAAGCTCCGGCAGCTGCAGCTGAGTAATTGACGCCCTGGCGTTGACTCAGTAAGCAAAAAGGGGGCTTGGCCCCCTTTTTGCCACCTCGAAAACCATTTGTCGGCGCCCACTGCTTTATCTGTAACGTGCGGCAGCTAACAAGGGTGGTTCGGGAAGAATTGAACGCCCGTTCGATCGGGTGGAATGGTTGATAACCTATCCAAGAGGAATTTTGAAATGGCAGAGATTACTGCAGCGTTGGTCAAAGAACTGCGCGAGCGTACCGGCGAAGGCATGATGGATTGCAAAAAGGCCTTGACCAAGGCTGGCGGCGACATCGAAAAAGCCATTGATGACATGCGTGCTTCGGGCGCGATCAAGGCTGCCAAGAAAGCTGGCAACGTTGCCGCTGAAGGCGCTATCGCCATCAAGGCTGACGACAAGTGCGCCGTACTGCTGGAAGTTAACTCGCAGACCGACTTCCTGGCCCTGCAAGACGACTTCAAAAACTTCGTTGCTGCCAGCGTAGAAAAAGCGTTCGCCGAGAAACTGACCGATGCAGCTCCGCTGATCGCCGCTCAGGAACCTGCTCGTGAAGCCCTGGTTGCCAAAGTTGGCGAAAACGTCAACATCCGCCGTCTGGTACGCGTGGAAGGTGACGTAGTCGGCACCTACCTGCACGGTAACAAGATCGGTGTTGCTGTTGTTCTCAAGGGCGGCGATGTTCAGCTGGCCAAAGAGATCGCCATGCACGTGGCGGCAAGCAACCCTGAGTTCCTGCTGCCATCGCAGGTTTCGCCAGAAGCCATCGAGCGCGAGAAGGGCGTTTTCCTGTCCCTGAACGAAGACAAGATGAAAGGCAAGCCAGCTGAAATCGTCGAGAAGATGATCGCTGGCCGTATCACCAAGTTCCTGGCCGAAGCCAGCCTGGTTGAGCAAGCTTTCGTCATGAACCCGGAAATCACCGTGGGTGCCCTGGCCAAGAAAGCCGGCGCTGAAATCGTTTCCTTCACTTACTTCAAAGTAGGCGAAGGCATCGAGAAGCCAGTCGACAACTTCGCTGAAGAAGTTGCCGCACAGCTGGCTGCCGCCAAGCAATAAGACGGTTTTTTAACTGTCGCCCTGAAGAGGCTGCCCGCTCACGCGCGCAGCCTCTTTTCAGATGGGGTACCAATTTTTATTTGGTTTCCTGTTGGAACTGGCTTACAAAGCCATGTTCCGATGGCGCTGAAGCAGCACCAAGCTAGAGTGAACGCCAGCTGAAAACAGCTCGCAAAGAATTTTTAAAATACGCCGCAGGAGAGATTCGCAATGGCTCAGCAGGGCAGTGGTTATCAGGCTCGCTATAAACGCATTCTACTCAAGCTCAGCGGCGAGGCCCTGATGGGCTCGGAAGAGTTCGGGATCGACCCGAAAGTTCTGGATCGCATGGCCCTGGAAGTTGGTCAACTGGTCGGCATCGGTGTCCAGGTGGGTCTGGTCATCGGCGGCGGCAACCTTTTCCGTGGCGAAGCGCTGAGCAAGGCTGGCATGGATCGGGTCACGGGCGACCACATGGGCATGCTGGCCACTGTGATGAACGCCCTGGCCATGCGCGACGCGCTTGAGCGTGCCAACATCTCGGCCATCGTCATGTCGGCCATTTCCATGGTTGGCGTGACTGATCACTATGATCGCCGCAAGGCCATGCGTCACCTGAACTCCAAGGATGTGGTGATTTTCGCTGCCGGTACCGGTAACCCGTTCTTCACGACGGATTCGGCGGCCTGCCTGCGTGCAATCGAAATCGATGCCGATGTCGTGCTCAAGGCGACCAAGGTCGATGGCGTCTACACCGCCGACCCATTCAAAGACCCGCATGCCGAGAAGTTCGATCATCTGACCTACGATGAAGTACTGGATCGCAAGCTGGGTGTGATGGATCTGACGGCCATCTGCCTGTGCCGCGACCACAAGATGCCGCTGCGCGTCTTTAACATGAACAAGCCCGGCGCCCTGCTGAACATCGTACATGGTGGCGCTGAAGGGACCCTGATCGAGGAAGGCCAACAATGATCAACGAAATCAAGAAAGACGCTCAAGAGCGCATGCAGAAGTCCCTGGAGTCTCTGTCCCACGCGTTTGGGCAGATCCGTACCGGCAAGGCTCACCCGAGTATTCTGGGTAGCGTGATGGTGCCGTACTACGGTGCTGACACCCCGCTGAGCGGCGTCGCCAACGTGACTGTGAAAGATTCCCGGACCCTCCAGGTCGTGGCGTTCGAGCGCAACATGCTCGCGGCAGTCGACAAGGCGATCCAGAGCGCGGGCTTGAACCTCAACCCGACGAACCTGGGTGAGTTGCTGCTGATCTCCATGCCGGCCCTGACCGAGGAAACCCGCAAGGGCTTCACCAAGCAGGCTCGCAGCGCTGCAGAGGATGCCCGTGTTGCCGTGCGCAACATCCGTCGCGACGCGCTGGGTGACCTGAAGAAACTGGTCAAGGACAAGGAAATCAGCGAAGACGAAGAGCGTCGTGCTGCTGCCGATATTCAGAAACTCACCGATAAGGCAGAGGCCGATATCGACGCGGCGACCAAGCAAAAAGAAGCGGACCTGATGGCCGTATAAGGGTCGCGTTTTCATGGAAAAGACCAAGCAGGTTGCACCGTCCCCGGTGCCGCGCCATGTCGCGATCATCATGGATGGTAATAATCGCTGGGCGAAAAAACGCTTTATGCCGGGTGTCGCCGGGCATAAAGCGGGTGTGGATGCGGTTCGTGCGGTTATTGAGGTGTGTGCCGAGGCCAAGGTTGAAGTATTGACCCTGTTCGCGTTCTCCAGCGAGAACTGGCAGCGCCCCGCCGATGAGGTCAGCGCCTTGATGGATCTGTTCTTCAAGGCGTTGCGTCGCGAGGCCAAGCGCCTCGACGAAAACAACATCAGTTTGCGCATCATTGGTGACCGCTCGCGCTTTCATCCCGAGCTTCAGGCCGCGATGCGCGAAGCCGAGGCCATGACCGCGGGTGCCAATCGTTTCGTCCTGCAGATCGCCGCCAACTACGGCGGCCAATGGGATATCGCGCAAGCGGCGCAGCGACTGGCAAGGGAAGTCCAGGCCGGGCATCTGCGTCCGGAGGACATTACCCCTGAGTTGTTGCAGACCTGCCTGGCTACCGGTGATCTGCCGTTGCCGGACCTGTGCATCCGCACGGGGGGTGAGCACCGCATCAGCAACTTCCTGTTGTGGCAGCTGGCTTATGCCGAGTTGTACTTCTCCGACCTGTTCTGGCCGGACTTCAAACACGACGCCATGCGTAACGCGCTGGCCGATTTCGCTTCCCGCCAGCGCCGCTTCGGTAAAACGAGCGAGCAGGTCGAAGCTGGAGCCCGGGTTTAATGCTTAAACAACGAATCATCACTGCGCTGATCCTGCTGCCGATAGCCCTGTGCGGGTTTTTTCTGCTCGAGGGTTCCGGTTTTGCGCTGTTCATCGGGCTGGTCGTCACGCTGGGTGCCTGGGAATGGGCACGCCTGGCGGGCTTTACCGCTCAGCCAGTCCGTGTCGCCTATGCCGCTGTCGTCGCCTTGATGTTGTTTGTCATGCACCTTGTGCCGGGGCTGGCGCCCTGGGTACTGGGTGCCTCGGTGCTCTGGTGGGGTGTTGCGACGTGGCTGGTGCTGACCTATCCACGCTCCAGCGAGCATTGGGCCAGCGCGGCCTGCAAGCTGGTGATCGGTCTGCTGATCCTGCTGCCGGCCTGGCAAGGTCTGGTGCAGATCAAGCAGTACCCGCTGGGCAACTGGCTGATCATGGCGGTGATGGTGCTGGTTTGGGGGGCTGACATCGGCGCCTACTTTTCCGGCCGGGCCTTCGGCAAGCGCAAGCTGGCGCCGCAGGTCAGTCCGGGCAAGAGTTGGGAGGGCGTCTACGGAGGCCTGGCCCTGAGTCTGGTCATCACCGTGCTCGTCGGCTTTTTCCGCGACTGGACCGTTGCCGAACTGTTCAAGGGGCTGATCGGCGCGGCCTTGATCGTGTTTATCTCGGTGGTGGGTGACCTCACCGAAAGCATGTTCAAGCGTCAGTCAGGCATCAAGGACAGCAGTAACCTGTTGCCCGGTCACGGTGGCGTGCTGGATCGAATCGACAGCCTGACCGCTGCGATCCCGGTATTTGCCGTACTGCTGTGGATGGCCGCTCCATGAGCCGCCCGCAGCAGATTACCGTTCTGGGTGCTACCGGCTCGATTGGCCTGAGCACCCTTGACGTTATCGCTCGTCATCCCGAGCGTTACCAGGTTTTTGCCCTGAGCGGTTACACGCGCTTGAGCGAGTTGCTGGCGCTTTGCGTACGTCACAACCCGCGTTTCGCCGTGGTGCCCGAGGCGGCAGGGGGGCGACGCCTGCAGGACGATTTGCGTGCTGCGGGCCTTGCCACCCGTGTCCTGGTGGGTGAGGAGGGCCTGTGCCAGGTGGCCGCCGATTCTGAAGTCGACGCGGTCATGGCGGCGATTGTCGGTGCGGCAGGCTTGCGTCCGACACTGGCAGCGGTCGAGGCCGGCAAAAAAATTCTGCTGGCCAACAAAGAAGCGCTGGTCATGTCCGGTGCGCTGTTCATGCAGGCAGTGCGCAAGAGTGGGTCGGTGTTGCTGCCGATCGACAGTGAGCACAACGCGATTTTCCAGTGCATGCCGCGCGATTTCGCCCGTGGCCTGGGCGAAGTGGGGGTGCGTCGGATTTTACTGACAGCCTCCGGCGGTCCGTTCCGACAGACACCCATGGCCGAACTGGCGCATGTTTCACCTGATCAGGCGTGCGCGCACCCGAATTGGTCCATGGGGCGCAAGATTTCTGTCGACTCGGCCAGCATGATGAACAAAGGGCTCGAATTGATCGAGGCCTGCTGGCTGTTCGATGCCCAGCCGTCCCAGGTCGAAGTGGTGATCCATCCGCAGAGCGTGATTCATTCGCTGGTCGATTATGTGGACGGGTCCGTGCTGGCTCAACTGGGCAACCCGGACATGCGTACACCGATCGCCAATGCGCTGGCGTGGCCGGAACGAATCGACTCGGGCGTGGCGCCACTGGATCTGTTTGCCATTGCCCGCCTGGATTTCGAGGCGCCCGACGAAGAGCGTTTCCCGTGTCTGCGGCTGGCCCGGCAGGCTGCGCAAGCCGGTAACAGTGCGCCGGCCATGCTCAATGCTGCGAACGAAGTGGCTGTGGCGGCATTTCTCGACGGACGGGTACGTTACCTGGAAATCGCGAGTATCATCGAGGAAGTATTGAATCTCGAGCCCGTGGTCGTAGTGAATGATCTGCAGACAGTGTTCACGGCGGACGCGAAGGCGCGAGAACTGGCCGGACACTGGTTGAGTCGTCACGGGCGGTAAGTGCTGCGCACAGATTGAACCCATGCAGCAGCGGATAGGATTGCGGAGAAAGTAGATGAGCGCGCTCTATATGATTGTCGGCACCCTGGTCGCTTTGGGTGTGCTGGTTACCTTCCACGAGTTCGGCCACTTTTGGGTCGCGCGTCGCTGTGGGGTCAAAGTGCTGCGTTTCTCCGTGGGCTTTGGCATGCCGTTGCTGCGCTGGCACGACAAGCAGGGTACCGAGTTCGTAGTGGCCGCCATCCCGTTGGGCGGCTACGTGAAAATGCTCGACGAGCGCGAAGGTGAAGTTCCCCTCGACCAGATCGATCAGTCTTTCAACCGTAAATCTGTCCGCCAGCGTATTGCTATCGTAGCGGCAGGACCGATTGCCAACTTCCTGCTGGCCTTGGTGTTCTTCTGGGCGCTGGCGATGCTGGGAAGCGAGCAGGTGCGCCCGGTCATCGGCGCAGTCGAGTCTGGCAGCATTGCCGCGAAGGCCGGGTTGAGCCCGGGCCAGGAAATTGTTGCCATCGACGGCGAACCGACTACCGGCTGGGCTGCGGTGAATCTGCAATTGGTCCGTCGCCTGGGGGAAAGCGGTTCCTTGCAGGTAATGGTCCGTGAGCAGGGTTCCACGGCTGATTCGCCGCGCGAACTGGCGCTGGATAAATGGCTGAAAGGGGCCGATGAGCCCGATCCGATTCATTCGCTGGGTATTCGCCCTTGGCGTCCGGCGTTGCCGCCGGTGCTGGCTGAGCTCGATCCGAAAGGGCCAGCCCAGGCGGCCGGCCTGAAGACCGGTGACCGCTTGCTGGCGCTCGATGGTCGCCCGCTCGAGGACTGGCAGCAGGTCGTTGATACCGTGCGCAAGCAGCCGGACAGCAAAATCATGCTGCGGGTCGAGCGTGACGGTGCGCAGATCGATGTCCCTGTCACCCTGGCTGCCCGTGGCGAGAGCAAGGCACCCAGTGGATACCTGGGGGCGGGTGTCAAGGCGGTGGACTGGCCGCCGGAGATGGTTCGCGAGGTAAGCTACGGTCCGCTGGCCGCGATTGGCGAAGGTGCACGACGTACCTGGACCATGAGCGTACTGACCCTCGATTCGCTCAAGAAAATGTTGTTCGGCGAGCTCTCGGTAAAAAACTTGAGTGGACCGATAACCATTGCTAAAGTGGCGGGCGCTTCGGCCCAGTCGGGTGTCGCTGATTTCCTGAATTTCCTTGCGTATCTGAGTATTAGCCTGGGAGTTCTGAATCTGCTGCCCATTCCTGTACTGGATGGGGGGCATTTGTTGTTTTATCTGATCGAGTGGGCGCGTGGTCGTCCCTTGTCAGATCGGGTGCAAGGTTGGGGGATACAGATCGGTATCAGTTTGGTGATCGGAGTGATGTTGCTCGCTCTGGTCAATGATCTGGGCCGTCTGTAACGTCGCTGAATTGCGAATCTGCCGCATTTTGCGGCAGTTTGTTTATTGCCAGTTGGAATAAGAAAGGACTTCATGAAACGTCTGCTGCTAACTGCGGTTCTCACCGTATTGATGATCGCCGAAGTTCACGCCGAGTCCTTCACTATCTCTGATATTCGCGTCAATGGCCTCCAGCGGGTCTCCGCGGGTAGCGTCTTTGGTGCCTTGCCGTTGAACGTCGGTGAACAGGCGGATGATCGTCGCCTGGTGGAATCCACTCGTGCGTTGTTCAAAACCGGTTTCTTTCAAGATATCCAGCTGGGTCGCGATGGCAACGTACTTGTCATCACGGTAGTGGAGCGTCCATCGGTCGCCAGTATCGAGATCGAAGGCAACAAGGCGATCTCCACTGAAGATCTGATGAAAGGCCTCAAGCAATCCGGTCTGGCCGAAGGCGAGATCTTCCAGCGCGCCACCCTCGAAGGTGTACGTAACGAACTGCAGCGCCAGTACGTCGCTCAGGGTCGCTACTCGGCTACCGTCGATACCGAAGTCGTGCCGCAGCCGCGTAACCGCGTCGGCCTGAAGGTCAACATCAACGAAGGTACGGTTGCCGCTATCCAGCACATCAACGTGGTGGGTAACACCGTCTTCCCTGAAGAAGACCTGGTCGACCTGTTCGAACTCAAGACCACCAACTGGTTGTCGTTCTTCAAGAACGACGACAAGTACGCCCGTGAAAAACTGTCCGGTGACCTGGAGCGCCTGCGTTCCTACTACCTGGATCGTGGCTATATCAACATGGATATCGCTTCGACCCAGGTTTCGATCACTCCGGACAAAAAGCACGTCTATATCACTGTCAACGTCAACGAAGGCGAGAAGTACACCGTTCGTGACGTCAAGCTCAGCGGTGACCTGAAAGTCCCTGAAGACCAGGTCAAGTCGCTGTTGCTGGTTGAGAAGGGCCAGGTGTTCTCGCGCAAGCTGATGACCACCACGTCTGAACTGATCACCCGTCGTCTGGGTAACGAGGGTTACACCTTCGCCAACGTCAACGGCGTGCCAGTGCCTCACGATGACGACCACACCGTGGACATCACCTTCGCTGTCGATCCGGGCAAGCGTGCTTACGTCAATCGCATCAACTTCCGTGGCAATACCAAGTCCGAAGACGAAGTACTGCGTCGTGAAATGCGTCAGATGGAAGGCGGCTGGGCTTCGACCTACCTGATCGACCAATCCAAGACCCGTCTGGAGCGTCTGGGCTTCTTCAAGGAAGTCAACGTAGAGACTCCGGCCGTGCCAGGTGTCGATGACCAGGTCGATGTCAACTACAGCGTTGAAGAGCAGGCTTCCGGTTCGATCACCGCCAGCGTCGGTTTCGCCCAGAGCGCGGGCTTGATTCTCGGTGGTTCGATCACCCAGAACAACTTCCTGGGTACCGGTAACAAGGTCAGCGTCGGCCTGACCAAAAGCGAATACCAGACCCGCTACAACTTCGGTTTCGTTGACCCCTACTGGACCGCCGATGGCGTGAGCCTGGGTTACAACGCGTTCTACCGCACGACTGACTACGATGAACTCGATACTGACGTTGCCAGCTACGCCGTAGACAGCCTGGGTGCCGGTGTGAGTGTCGGTTATCCAATCAGCGAGACTTCGCGTCTGACCTTCGGCCTGAATGCGCAACAAGACGAAATCAAGACCGGCGTTTACACCGTTGACGAGATTTTCGACTTCGTAAACCAGGAAGGCGACAAGTACCTGAACTTCAAGGCGTCGGCCGGTTGGTCCGAGTCCACCCTGAACAAGGGCGTGCTCGCCACCCGTGGCCACTCCCAGAGCCTGGTGCTGGAAAGCACCATCCCTGGCAGCGACCTGTCGTTCTTCAAGCTCGACTACCGTGGCCAGTTGTTCCAGCCGCTGACCGAAAACTACACGGTGCGCCTGCATACCGAATTGGGTTATGGCGATGGTTACGGTTCGACCGATGGCTTGCCGTTCTATGAAAACTACTATGCTGGTGGCTTCAACTCGGTACGTGGCTTCAAGGACAGCTCCCTGGGTCCTCGCAGTACGCCAAGTACCGGCAAGAATCCCGGCACCGCGTTTGACCCGGACCAGGATCCGCTGCCGTTTGGTGGTAACGTCCTGATCCAGGGTGGTGCAGAGCTGCTGTTCCCTCTGCCGTTCGTCAAGGATCAACGTTCCCTGCGCACCTCGGTATTCTGGGATGTGGGTAACGTATTCGACTCGTCGTGCTCCGATAGCACCAACGCCGATGGCACTCCGTCCAAGACCAAGTGCGACGACATCAGCCTGAGCAACATGGCCAGTTCTGTCGGTTTAGGCGTGACCTGGGTGACTGCGCTGGGTCCTCTGAGCTTCGCTTTGGCCATGCCAGTGAAGAAACCGGATGACGCTGATACTCAAGTGTTCCAATTCTCCCTCGGCCAGACGTTCTAAGCGTCTGACCCAAGATAACGACAACGGATTTTTTAGGGGTGCATCGTGCGTAAGTTGACTCAATTGGTTCTGCTGGCTTCCGTACTGGTAGCAGGCCCGGCATTTGCCGACATGAAAATCGCTGTCCTGAACTATCAGATGGCTCTGCTGGAATCCGACGCAGCCAAGAAATACGCTGTGGATGCCGAGAAGAAGTTCGGTCCTCAGTTGACCAAGCTCAAGACGCTGGAAAGCAGCGCCAAGGGCATCCAGGATCGTCTGGTGGCAGGTGGCGACAAGATGCAGCAAGGCGAGCGTGAGCGCCTTGAGCTCGAGTTCAAGCAAAAGGCCCGTGACTTCCAGTTCCAGTCCAAGGAGCTGAACGAAGCCAAAGCTGTTGCCGACCGTGAAATGCTGAAGCAGCTCAAGCCGAAACTGGACAGCGCTGTGGAAGAAGTCATCAAGAAAGGTGCTTTTGACCTGGTCTTCGAGCGTGGCGCAGTGATTGATGTCAAACCTCAGTACGACATCACTCGCCAGGTTATCGAGCGCATGAATCAGCTGAAGTAACCATGACAGCGACTATAAAGCTCGGCCAGCTGGCCGAGTTCCTCGGCGCCACGTTACGTGGCGACCCGGAGAAAGCAATCACTGGGCTAGCCACCTTGCAGGAGGCTGGCCCAGCTCAGTTGAGCTTTCTGGCAAATCCTCAATACCGTAAATACCTGGCAGACAGCCGGGCCGCAGCCCTGTTGCTGAAGGCTGCTGATGCCGAAGGTTTTTCCGGTGATGCCCTGGTGGTGCCTGATCCGTACCTGGCCTACGCGCGCATTTCCCATTTGTTCGATCCCAAGCCCAAGGCAGTTGCCGGTATTCACCCGACAGCGGCAGTGGCCGAGGACGCAGTGGTTGATCCGGCAGCGAGCATCGGTGCGTTTGCGGTAATCGAAAGCGGCGCGCGTATTGCGGCGGGCGTGACCATCGGCGCTCATTGCTTCATCGGTGCGCGCTGCGAAATCGGCGAAGGCGGCTGGTTGGCCCCGCGTGTCACGCTGTACCACGACGTGCGCATCGGCAAGCGAGTGGTCATTCAGTCCGGCGCCGTGCTCGGCGGGGAAGGCTTCGGTTTTGCCAACGAGAAAGGTGTCTGGCAGAAAATCGCTCAGATCGGTGGTGTGTTGGTCGGTGACGATGTTGAGATCGGCGTGAATACCGCTATAGATCGCGGCGCGCTGGCCGATACCATTCTCGGTAATGGCGTCAAGCTCGACAACCAGATCCAGATTGCCCACAACGTGCAGGTCGGCGATCACACCGCCATGGCTGCCTGCGTGGGGATTTCCGGCAGCACCAAGATCGGCAAGCATTGCATGCTTGCCGGTGGCGTAGGGCTGGTGGGGCATATCGAAATTTGCGACAACGTTTTCATCACCGGAATGACCATGGTGACCCATTCGATAACCGAAAAGGGTGCCTATTCTTCCGGTACAGCCATGCAACCGGCTGCCGAGTGGCGCAAAAGCGCGGCACGCATCCGCCAGCTCGATGACATCGCGCGGCGACTGCGACAACTGGAAAAGCAGGTTGGGGAAGTGACCCCTGACGGTAATGCTTCATCAGATGGCTGATACCATTTCCATATCAAGTATGCACAGCTACTAGACTGCATCCTTGATTTGCTAGAGGAGTGCGTGCCCCTCGCGCGCTCCCAATCTTTACATAGGCTTCCCCCCGAAATGATGGACATCAACGAGATTCGCGAATACCTGCCTCACCGTTACCCGTTCCTGCTGGTGGACCGGGTAGTGGACCTCGATGTGGAAGGCAAGCGCATTCGCGCCTACAAGAATGTCAGCATCAACGAACCGTTCTTCAATGGTCATTTCCCTGCGCATCCAATCATGCCGGGCGTACTGATCATCGAAGCGATGGCTCAGGCTGCCGGGATCCTTGGTTTCAAAATGCTCGATGTGAAGCCGGCCGACGGCACCCTTTACTACTTCGTCGGCTCCGACAAGCTGCGCTTCCGTCAGCCGGTGTTGCCGGGCGATCAGTTGATCCTTGAAGCCAAGTTCCTGAGCTGCAAGCGTCAGATCTGGAAGTTCGAATGCCAGGCTTCGGTCGATGGCAAGCCGGTCTGCTCCGCTGAAATCATCTGTGCGGAACGCAAGCTATGAGTTTGATTGACCCTCGCGCAATCATCGATCCGACGGCCGTACTGGCCGAGGGTGTCGAGGTCGGCCCATGGTCGATCATCGGCGCAGGTGTGGAAATCGGCGAGGGGACAGTGATCGGGCCACACGTGATCCTCAAAGGGCCGACCCGGATTGGTAAGCACAACCGCATCTACCAGTTTTCCTCGGTGGGTGAAGACACGCCGGACCTCAAATACAAAGGCGAAGAGACCCGCCTGGTAATTGGCGACCACAACACCATCCGTGAGGGCGTGACGATTCACCGTGGCACCATCCAGGACCGTGCGGAAACGACCCTGGGCGATCACAATCTGATCATGGCCTACGCGCACATCGGTCACGACAGTGTCATCGGCAATCATTGCATCCTGGTGAACAACACTGCACTGGCTGGCCACGTGCACGTGCATGACTGGGCGATCCTGTCCGGCTTTACCCTGGTCCATCAGTACTGCCACATCGGCGCTCACAGCTTTTCCGGCATGGGCACCGCCATCGGCAAGGATGTTCCTGCCTACGTCACAGTGTTCGGTAACCCGGCCGAAGCCCGCAGCATGAACTTCGAAGGCATGCGCCGTCGTGGTTTCAGCGAGGACGCCATTCACGCCCTGCGTCGCGCCTACAAGGTGGTTTACCGCCAGGGCCTGACGGTAGAGCAGGCGCTCGCCGAGCTGGCCGAACCCTCGGCGCAATTCCCGGAAGTGGCGGTATTTCGCGACTCCATCCAGTCTTCGACTCGCGGCATCACCCGCTAATCATGGCCAATCTGCGTATTGCGCTGGTGGCGGGCGAGGCTTCCGGTGACATTTTGGGCGCCGGTCTCATGCGCGCGCTCAAGGCTCAACACCCGGCGGTCGAGTTTATTGGTGTCGGCGGGCCGTTGATGCAGGCCGAAGGCCTGACTTCGTACTTCCCCATGGAACGCCTGTCGGTCATGGGCCTGGTGGAAGTGCTGGGCCGGTTGCGCGAGTTGCTGGCGCGACGCAAGAAGCTGGTTGCCGACCTGATCACCGCGAAGCCGGATGTGTTCATCGGTATCGATGCCCCGGACTTCAACCTCAATATCGAACTCAAGCTGCGTCAGGCCGGGATCAAGACCGTGCATTACGTCAGCCCGTCGGTCTGGGCCTGGCGGCAGAAGCGGGTGCTGAAGATTCGCGAGGGTTGCGACCTGATGCTGACGCTGTTCCCGTTCGAAGCGAAATTCTATGAAGAAAAGGGCGTGCCGGTGCGATTTGTCGGGCACACCCTGGCCGATGCCATACCGCTTGAGGCCGATCGCGCGGCCGCCCGGGCTCAGCTCGGATTGCCTGACGGGCCGCTGGTAGCGCTGATGCCTGGCAGCCGCGGCGGTGAAGTCGGCCGGCTTGGCGCATTGTTTTTCGATACGGCGCAACGCCTGCGGGCCCTGCGTCCGGGCGTGCGCTTCGTCGTGCCTTGCGCCAGCCCGCAGCGTCGGGCGCAGCTTGAAGAGCTGTTGGCCGGTCGCGATTTGCCGCTGACGCTGCTCGACGGTCAGTCCCATCTGGCGCTGGCGGCCTGCGACGCCGTGCTGATTGCCTCGGGAACGGCGACGCTTGAAGCGCTGCTGTACAAGCGGCCAATGGTGGTCGCCTACCGAATGGCGCCTCTGACGTTCTGGATTCTCAGGCGCATGGTGAAAAGCCCGTACGTCTCACTGCCGAACCTGCTGGCCCAACGGTTGCTGGTACCCGAATTGTTGCAGGACGATGCGACGGTCGAGACCCTGGCCCAGACGTTATCGCCACTGATCGAAGGTGGTGAAGAGCAGACTCGTGGCTTCGATGAAATTCACCGGACCCTGCGTCTGGATGCCTCCAATCAGGCTGCGGACGCAGTACTGAAGTTGATCGGCCAAGCACAATGAGTAAAACAAGCATGCAAATGGGCCTGGATTTCACCTTGGTCGCCGAAGTCGAAGAACTGGTTGCCGGAGTCGATGAGGTCGGTCGCGGCCCGCTCTGTGGTGCGGTGGTTACGGCGGCGGTGATCCTTGATCCGAACCGTCCGATCCTCGGTCTGAATGACTCGAAGAAGCTCACCGAGGCGCGGCGCGAAAAACTCTACGACGAAATCTGCGAAAAGGCTCTGAGCTGGTGCATCGCTCGCGCTGAAGTCGAAGAAATCGACGAGCTGAACATCCTTCACGCCACCATGCTGGCCATGCAGCGCGCGGTGGCAGGTCTGCACATCCAGCCGAAACTGGCGATGATCGACGGCAACCGTTGCCCGAAACTGCCGATGCGTGCCGAGGCGGTGGTGCAGGGCGATGGCAAGGTGCCGGCGATCGCCGCGGCATCGATCCTGGCCAAGGTCAGCCGTGACCGTGAAATGGCTGCTTTCGAATTGATCTACCCGGGTTACGGGATCGGCGGCCATAAAGGCTACCCGACGCCCGTTCATCTGGAAGCGCTCGCGCGCCTGGGGCCGACGCCTATTCACCGACGCTCGTTCGCTCCAGTGCGTCTGGCATACGAAGCGCGGGAAAGCCTGATCGAGAGTTAGCCACAAGGCTGATTTTTTTTGCCAAGGCCCGGTACAATCCGGGCCTTGTTGTTTTCATGACTCAACGCAGGATCACTATGCCGGCTTCATTCGTTCATCTACGCCTGCACACTGAATACTCCCTGGTCGACGGTCTGGTGCGGATCAAGCCGCTGGTCAAGACCCTGGTGGGCATGAACATGCCTGCCGTGGCGGTCACCGACCAGAACAACATGTGTTCCCTGGTCAAATTCTATAAAAACGCCATGGGTGCCGGGATCAAGCCGATCTGCGGCGCTGACCTGTGGCTGTCGAACAAGGACCCGGATAACCCGCTGAGCCGCATCAGCCTGCTGGTGATGAATGCCGAAGGTTATCGCAACCTCACCGAGCTGATTTCTCGCGGTTTCATCGATGGTCAGCGCAACGGCTCGATCATCATCGAGCGCGAGTGGGTCGCCGAGGCAAGCGACGGCTTGATCATGCTCTCGGCGGCGAAAGAGGGCGAGATCGGCCAGGCCATGCTCAGCGGCAACCCCGCGGAAGCCGAAACCCTGGCCCGTGAGTGGATGGCGGTCTTCCCGGATCGTTTCTACCTGGAAATCCAGCGCACCAACCGCCCCAACGATGAAGAACAACTGCACGGTGCCGTGGCGCTGGCCGAGAAGATTGGTGCGCCGCTGGTGGCAACCAACGACGTGCGCTTCATCAAGCAGGAAGACTTCGCCGCCCACGAAACCCGCGTTTGCATCGGTGAGGGCCGCGCCCTCGACGATCCGCGGCGTTCGAAGAACTACAGCGACCAGCAGTACCTCAAAAGCGCCGAGGAAATGGCCGAGCTGTTCAGCGACATTCCCGAGGCGCTGGAAAACACCGTCGAGATCGCCAAGCGCTGCAACATTGAAGTGAAGCTGGGCACGCACTTCCTGCCCAACTTCCCGATTCCCGATGGCATGACCATCGACGAGTATTTCCGCAAGGTGTCCTTCGATGGTCTGGAGGAGCGCCTTGCCGTTCTGCTGCCCAAGGACACCACCGAAGACTACGAAGCCAAGCGTCAGGTCTACGTCGACCGGCTGAATTTCGAGCTGGATATCATCATCCAGATGGGTTTCCCCGGTTACTTCCTGATCGTGATGGACTTTATCCAGTGGGCCAAGAGCAACGGCGTGCCGGTAGGTCCTGGCCGGGGGTCGGGTGCCGGCTCGCTGGTGGCTTATGTGCAGAAGATCACCGACCTTGATCCGCTGGAATATGACCTGCTGTTCGAACGTTTTCTCAACCCGGAACGGGTATCGATGCCCGACTTCGACGTCGACTTCTGCATGGATGGTCGCGACCGGGTGATCGACTACGTGGCCGAGAAATACGGCCGCAACGCAGTGAGCCAGATCATCACCTTCGGTTCCATGGCCGCCAAGGCTGTGGTGCGTGACGTGGCGCGGGTGCAGGGCAAGTCCTATGGCCTGGCGGATCGCCTGTCCAAGATGATTCCGTTCGAAGTCGGCATGACCCTGGAAAAGGCCTACGAGCAGGAAGAAATCCTGCGCGACTTCATCAAGGTCGATGAAGAAGCGGCGGAAATCTGGGAGATGGCCCGCAAGCTTGAAGGCGTGGTGCGTAACGTCGGCAAGCACGCCGGTGGTGTGGTTATCGCACCGACCAAGCTGACCGACTTTTCGCCGATCTATTGCGACGAAGCCGGTGATGGCCTGGTAACCCAGTTCGACAAGGACGACGTTGAAGCTGCCGGGCTGGTGAAGTTCGACTTCCTCGGCCTGCGGACCCTGACGATCATCGACTGGGCGCTGAAAACCATCAACCGCGACCGCGCCAAGGTCAACGAACCGCCGCTGGATATCGCCTTTATCCCGCTGGACGACAAGCCGACCTACTCGCTGCTGCAAAAAGCCGAAACCACGGCGGTGTTCCAGCTTGAATCCCGGGGCATGAAAGAGCTGATCAAAAAGCTCAAGCCCGACTGCCTGGAAGACTTGATCGCACTGGTGGCACTGTTCCGTCCGGGCCCGCTGCAATCGGGCATGGTGGACGACTTCATCAACCGTAAGCACGGTCGCGCCGAACTGGCGTACCCGCACTCGGATTACCAGTACGAAGGCTTGAAGCCAGTGCTGGCACCGACCTACGGCATCATCCTGTATCAGGAACAGGTGATGCAGATTGCCCAGGTCATGGCCGGTTACACCCTCGGCGGCGCAGACATGCTGCGTCGAGCCATGGGTAAGAAAAAGCCCGAGGAGATGGCCAAGCAACGCGGTGGTTTCATTGAAGGTTGCGCCACCAACAACATCGACGCGGACCTGGCCGGTAACATCTTCGACCTGGTGGAAAAATTCGCCGGTTACGGCTTCAACAAATCCCACTCGGCGGCGTATGGCCTGGTGTCGTACCAGACCGCGTGGCTGAAAGCGCATTACCCGGCGCCGTTCATGGCGGCGGTGCTCTCGGCGGATATGCACAACACCGACAAGGTCGTGACCTTGATCGAGGAAGTGCGCACGATGAAGCTGCGTCTCGACGCGCCGGACGTGAACACCTCCGAGTTCAAATTCACGGTGAACGACGAAGGCCGGATCATCTATGGCCTGGGCGCGATCAAGGGCGTGGGCGAGGGGCCGGTCGAAGCGATCACCGAAGCGCGGTTGGCCGGTCCGTTCAAGGATCTGTTCGATTTCTGCGCCCGTGTCGACCTCAAGCGCATCAACAAGCGGACCCTTGACGGCTTGATCCGCAGCGGTGCCCTGGATCGCCTTGGCCCGTATTTCCATGATGAACAGAAGGCCTATCAGGCCAATATCGACCGCAACCGCGCGGTATTGCTGACGGCCATGGAAGAAGCCATCAAGGCGGCCGAGCAGACTGCCCGCACCCAGGACAGTGGGCACGCCGACCTGTTTGGCGGGTTATTCGTCGAGGAAGACGCCGACGTCTACGCCAACCACCGCAAGGCCAAGGAGTTGACCCTCAAGGAACGCCTGAAAGGGGAAAAAGACACCCTGGGCCTGTACCTGACCGGTCACCCGATTGATGAATACGAAGGTGAAATCCGCCGCTTCGCCCGTCAGCGCATCATCGACCTGAAGCCGGCCCGCGATACCCAGACCGTCGCCGGGATGATCATCGCCCTGCGGGTGATGAAGAACAAAAAGGGCGACAAGATGGGCTTCATCACCCTTGACGACCGTTCCGGGCGAATCGAGGCTTCGTTGTTTGCCGAAGCGTTCCATTCCGCGCAGTCGCTGTTGCAGACCGATGCCATGGTGGTGGTCGAAGGCGAGGTCAGCAATGACGACTTCTCCGGTGGCCTGAAGCTGCGGGTCAAGCGGGTGATGAGCATGGAAGATGCGCGCACCAACCTCGCCGAAAGCCTGCGCCTGAAGTTGCATGCCAAAGACCTCAAGGGCGATCAGCTACGCTGGCTGGGTGAACTGCTCAAGCGTCACCGCGGCGCGTGCCCGGTCACCATGGACTACACCAGCCCTGACGCCAAGGCCTTGTTGCAGTTCGGCGAAGGCTGGCGAATCGATCCGGCGGATGCGTTGATTCAAGCCTTGCGTGACCAGTTCGGGCGAGACAACGTCTTCCTCCAATACCGTTGACGGTGAGGTGGCATTCTTTACTATTGAGAACGCCCCTCGATCTCGACCCGATTTTTTAATCTCGACCTGAACGCGCCTGTCCCTTATGGTAGGGCGCGAATAGACAACCGGCCGGCCCAAGCTCTCTTGGATGTCGACCCAAGACGGACGCCTATGAACCCGAATTTCCTGGATTTCGAACAGCCGATCGCCGACCTGCAAGCCAAGATCGAAGAGTTGCGCTTGGTCGGTAATGACAATTCGCTGAATATCGGCGATGAGATCTCCCGCCTGCAGGACAAAAGCAAAACGCTGACCGAAGACATCTTCGGCAAGCTGACCAGCTGGCAAATCGCACGTCTGGCGCGTCACCCGAAACGTCCTTATACCCTGGACTACATCGAACACATCTTCACCGAGTTCGATGAACTGCACGGTGACCGTCACTTCTCCGACGACGCAGCCATCGTTGGCGGCATTGCCCGTCTGGATGACAAGCCAGTAATGATCATCGGCCACCAGAAAGGCCGTGAAGTGCGCGAGAAGGTTCGCCGCAACTTCGGCATGCCGCGTCCGGAAGGCTACCGCAAGGCTTGCCGCCTGATGGAGATGGCCGAGCGCTTCAAAATGCCGATCCTGACCTTCATCGACACCCCGGGCGCCTACCCTGGCATCGACGCCGAAGAGCGCAACCAGAGCGAAGCGATTGCCTGGAACCTGCGCGTGATGGCGCGCCTGAAAACGCCAATCATCGCCACCGTGATCGGTGAAGGTGGTTCCGGTGGTGCGCTGGCGATTGGTGTCTGCGATCAGTTGAACATGCTGCAGTACTCGACCTACGCGGTGATCTCGCCGGAAGGTTGCGCTTCGATCCTGTGGAAAACCGCCGAGAAAGCGCCGGACGCCGCAGAAGCCATGGGCATCACCGCCGAACGCCTCAAAGGCCTTGGCATCGTGGATAAAGTGATCAGCGAGCCACTGGGCGGCGCGCACCGCGATCCGGCCGCTGCTGCTGCTTCGATCCGCGCCGAGCTGAGCTCGCAACTGGCGATGCTGAAAAAGTTCGACAACGATGCGCTGCTCAAGCGCCGTTACGATCGTCTGATGAGCTACGGTCTGTAATCGACCACGCAATACCCCATGTGGGAGCGGGCTTGCTCGCGAAAGCGGTATAACATTCAACACATTCGTTGTCTGTTGTACTGCTTTCGCGAGCAAGCCCGCTCCCACATTTGATTTGTGCAAAGGGAAAGATATGGATCGGCCCGCAATTGATTTGCCTTCCAGGCTTTTGCTGAGTCTGAAACCGTGGCGCAATGCTGCGACCTGGCACATCGCCTTCTCCGGCGGCCTCGACTCCACCGTCCTGCTGCACCTTCTTGCACTCCTCGCAAAAACCGAATCCCTGCCGGCGCTGAGCGCCATCCATGTCCATCACGGCCTTCAGGCTGTGGCTGATGCGTGGCCGGAGCATTGCCAGTCCGTTTGTAATGCGCTTGCAGTCCCGCTGCAGGTGGTTCGCGTACAGGTGCAACCCGGCTCCAGTCTTGAGCGAGCGGCCCGGGATGCGCGCTACGCGGCGTTCATGGAGGCCACTCAAGCCAACGAAGTGCTGCTGACCGCCCAGCACCGCGACGATCAGGCGGAAACGCTGCTGTTTCGCTTGTTGCGCGGAGCCGGCGTGCGCGGATTGTCTGCAATGCCGCGTCAGCGCCCGTTGGGCAGGGGTTATTTGCTGCGGCCAATGCTTGATGTCACGCGGGCTGAACTGGAGGCTTATGCCTGTGCGCATGGCTTGAGCTGGATCGAGGACCCCTCGAACCAGGATCGACAGTACTCGCGCAATTACCTTCGGCATCAAGTCTTGCCCGTACTGGTCCAGCGCTGGCCGCAAGCGGTGGCGACCATGGCCCGTAGCGCGGCGCATTTGACTGAGGCGCAGGGGTTGCTCGAAGAGCTGGCAGACATGGATTTGCGCATGGCCAGTACTGACAGTGAGTTCGCCTGGCTGGGCTTGCGCTCCCTTGAACTGGCGCCGCTTGCGCAATTGTCCGATGCCCGGCAGCGCAATGCCTTGAGTCATTGGCTCGAACCGCTGACCCGACTGCCAGACACTGACCATTGGTCGGGTTGGGCAGATTTGCGCGATGCCACCGGCGATGCCTGCCCGGTGTGGCGGCTGGCCGATGGCGAGCTGCATCGGGCGGGCGGACGGATCTGGTGGCTGTCCGGCCACTGGCTGCGGCCTCTGCCCGGCGCCGGGGTGTGGCAGGATCCGGCTTCACCGCTGTCTATGCCGGGCAACGGCAGGCTTTCGCTTACCGGCCAAATCCCCGATGGCCCGCTGCAGATCCGCTATCGTGAAGGGGGAGAGGTCATGGCTTTGCCAGGTCGCGGCCATCGGGACTTGAAACGTTTGCTCAATGAACGTGCTGTACCGTCCTTCGTACGCGGCAGATTGCCGCTGCTCTACAAAGACGGGCAATTGCTGGCGGTAGCGAACCTCAAGGGGCTCGATGGCGATGCACTCGGCGACTGGCATTTGCATTGGCAGCCACTGAACGAAGATCAAGGTTTGAGCTGAAAGGGGCTTTCCGGTAGACTACGCTCCCTTCTTGATACAACTTCTGTGGATTCGCCTGAATTGCAGGAGTTGCCGATTACCAAGCAGTCTTTGCTGGGCGATTCCAAAAAATGTGTAGCGAGCAACGTACCGGTGTTTCATCTGCCGGTCTGTCCCAACGCGGCGGTTTTTTTGAAAGGTGCACTGTGATTAATGCAGGTGATCGGGGGCTTCGGCCTTCCTTCGCTTTCCCCGGCGGCTCGGACCGCTTTAACGCAGACTTCTAGGGTTTTTCATGACGCGCTACATATTCGTCACGGGCGGTGTTGTTTCTTCATTGGGGAAAGGCATTGCATCGGCATCATTGGCGGCCATCCTGGAGGCGCGGGGACTTAAGGTCACCATGCTGAAGCTGGACCCGTACATCAACGTCGACCCGGGCACCATGAGCCCGTTCCAGCACGGTGAAGTGTTCGTCACCCACGACGGCGCCGAGACCGACCTGGACCTGGGCCACTACGAGCGGTTCATCCGCACGACCATGACCCAGAACAACAACTTCACCACTGGCCGTGTCTACGAACACGTCCTGCGCAAGGAGCGCCGTGGTGACTACCTGGGTGCAACCATCCAGGTGATCCCGCACATCACCGACGAAATCAAGCGCCGCATCATCAAGGGTGCAGGCGATGCCGACGTGGCAATGGTCGAGATCGGTGGCACCGTGGGTGACATCGAGTCGCAACCGTTCCTCGAAGCCATCCGTCAGTTGCGTTTCGAAGTCGGCGCCAAGCGCGCGATGCTGATGCACCTGACGCTGGTACCGTACATCGCCACTGCCGGCGAAACCAAGACCAAGCCAACCCAGCACTCGGTCAAGGAACTGCGTTCCATCGGCCTGCAGCCTGACGTGCTGGTATGCCGCTCCGACCACCCGATCGATGTGTCTTCGCGTCGCAAGATCGCGCAGTTCACCAACGTTGAAGAACGTGCGGTCATCGCGCTGGAAGACGCCGACACCATCTACAAGATCCCGGGCATCCTGCACTCCCAGGGCCTGGACGACTTCGTCGTCGAGCGCTTCGGCCTGCAATGCGGCGGTGCCGATCTGTCCGAGTGGGAAGCCGTGGTCGACGCCAAGCTCAATCCTGAGCACGAAGTCACCATCGCCATGGTCGGCAAGTACATGGAGCTGCTGGACGCCTACAAGTCGCTGATCGAAGCGATGAGTCACGCCGGCATCAGCAACCGTACCAAGGTCAACCTGCGCTACATCGATTCCGAAGACATCGAAAACCAGGGCACTGCGCTGCTCGAAGGTGTCGATGCGATCCTGGTTCCGGGTGGCTTCGGTCTGCGTGGCGTGGAAGGCAAGATCACTGCCGTTCAATACGCTCGCGAAAACAAGGTTCCGTACCTGGGCATCTGCCTGGGCATGCAAGTGGCCGTGATCGAGTTCGCTCGTAACGTGCTGGGCTGGAAAGACGCCAACTCCACCGAGTTCGACCGTGCCAGCGGCCACCCGGTCGTGGGCCTGATCACCGAGTGGGAAGATGCCACCGGTGCTGTCGAAACCCGTACCGAAGCGTCCGATCTGGGCGGCACCATGCGCCTCGGCGCCCAGGACTGCCTGCTGGAGCCGGGTTCCCTGGTTCACGGTTGCTACGGCAAGGACGTGATCGTCGAGCGTCACCGTCATCGCTACGAAGTGAACAACAACCTGTTGCCGCAAATCATGGAAGCCGGCCTGAAAATCTCCGGTCGCTCCGGTGATGGCGCGCTGGTTGAAGTGGTTGAAGCACCGGATCACCCATGGTTCGTCGCTTGCCAGTTCCACCCGGAGTTCACTTCGACGCCTCGCGACGGTCACCCGTTGTTCAGCGGTTTCGTCAAAGCTGCCTTGGCTCAGCACCAGAAGAAGGCGTAAAACCTGATGGCCCAGAAGATCATCCGCGTCGGCGATATCGAGATTGCCAACGACAAGCCAATGGTGCTGTTCGGTGGCATGAACGTGCTGGAAAGCCGCGACATGGCGATGCAGGTCTGCGAAGAATACGTCAAGGTTACCCAGAAACTGGGTATCCCTTACGTGTTCAAGGCCAGCTTCGACAAGGCCAACCGTTCCTCCGTGACCTCTTACCGTGGCCCCGGCCTGGAAGAGGGCATGCGGATTTTCCAGGACATCAAGCAAGCCTTCGGCGTGCCGATCATCACCGACGTCCACGAGCCTGAGCAGGCCACGGTCGTCGCCGAGGTCTGCGACATCATTCAGCTGCCGGCCTTCCTGTCGCGCCAGACCGACCTCGTTGTCGCGATGGCCAGGACTGGCGCAGTGATCAACATCAAGAAAGCCCAGTTCCTCGCACCCCAGGAAATGAAACACATCCTGAACAAGTGCGTGGAAGCGGGTAACGATCAGTTGATCCTCTGTGAGCGTGGTTCGAGCTTCGGCTACAACAACCTGGTCGTCGACATGCTCGGTTTCGGCATCATGAAGCAGTTCGAGTACCCGGTGTTCTTCGACGTGACCCATGCGCTGCAAATGCCTGGCGGTCGCGCCGATTCCGCCGGCGGTCGTCGTGCCCAGGTCCTCGACCTGGCGAAAGCCGGCATGAGCCAGTCCCTGGCCGGCCTGTTCCTTGAGGCGCATCCGGATCCGGACAACGCCAAATGTGACGGCCCTTGTGCCTTGCGTCTGGACAAACTGGAGCCATTCCTGGCCCAGCTCAAAGCCCTGGACGAACTGGTGAAGAGTTTTCCGACGGTAGAAACCGCGTAATCCTCATTTCTCCGGTAAAGTACCGCACGATTTATTGCTCAGGCCCTCGGGCCTGAGCCTTGTCGTCCGCAAGTCTGCCCGCTGCATCCCACTTGCCGACGATTGAAGATTTCCTACAGCTGCGTCGTTTTCGTCAACTTTGGAGTGTTTACAACAATGGCTAAAATCGTCGACATCAAAGGTCGTGAAGTTCTCGACTCCCGTGGCAATCCCACCGTGGAAGCGGATGTGCTTCTCGACAACGGCATCATCGGCAGCGCCTGCGCGCCGTCCGGTGCTTCCACTGGCTCGCGTGAAGCGCTCGAGCTGCGTGATGGCGACAAGAGCCGTTACCTGGGCAAGGGCGTTCTCAAAGCCGTAGCCAACATCAACGGCCCGATTCGCGACCTGCTCAAGGGCACTGATCCAAGCGACCAGAAAGCGCTGGACCTGGCGATGATCAAGCTCGACGGTACTGAAAACAAAGGCTCCCTGGGCGCCAACGCGATCCTCGCCGTTTCCCTGGCCGCGGCCAAGGCAGCAGCACAGGACCAGGACCTGCCGCTGTACGCACACATCGCCAACCTGAACGGCACCCCAGGCGTCTACTCGATGCCGGTTCCGATGATGAACATCATCAACGGTGGCGAGCACGCCGATAACAACGTCGACATCCAGGAATTCATGGTTCAGCCGGTTGGCGCCAAGTCTTTCTCGGAAGGTCTGCGCATGGGCACCGAGATTTTCCATCACCTCAAGGCTGTCCTGAAGGCCCGCGGCCTGAGCACCGCCGTAGGTGACGAAGGTGGTTTCGCGCCGAACCTGGCTTCCAACGAAGACGCTTTGAAAGTGATCTCCGAAGCCGTGGCCAACGCTGGCTACAAGCTGGGTACCGACGTGACCCTGGCACTGGACTGCGCGGCCAGCGAATTCTACGAAGACGGCCAGTACAACCTGGCTGGCGAAGGCCAAGTGTTCACCGCTGAAGGTTTCGCTGATTACCTCAAAGGTCTGACCGAGCGTTACCCGATCATCTCCATCGAAGACGGCCTGGACGAGTCCGACTGGGCTGGCTGGAAAATTCTCACCGACAAGATCGGCGAGAAAACCCAACTGGTAGGCGACGACCTGTTCGTGACCAACACCAAGATCCTGAAAGAAGGCATCGACAAGAAGATCGCCAACTCGATCCTGATCAAGTTCAACCAGATCGGCACCCTGACCGAAACCCTGGAAGCCATCCAGATGGCCAAGGCCGCTGGTTACACCGCAGTGATCTCGCACCGCTCCGGCGAAACCGAAGATTCGACCATTGCCGACCTGGCCGTGGGCACCTCGGCTGGCCAGATCAAGACCGGCTCACTGTGCCGTTCCGACCGCGTTTCCAAGTACAACCAACTGCTGCGTATCGAAGAGCAGTTGAATGGCAAAGCCAAGTACAACGGTCGTGGCGAGTTCCGCGGTTAACTGCAAGATGGTAAAAAGTCAGCGGATTTGTGTCAGAAAAGTCGCTACAAGGACGTTTTTGCCACTATCCTGACGCCTTATCAGCACAAGCCTGGTCCTTCCAGGCTTCGTGCTGTCAGTAGCTTCACGTTTTGGCTAGGCTGTCTTTTTTCACTGGATACCTGATATTCGATGCGCAGTCCCAATTGGTTGTTCCTCGTCTTGCTTCTGCTGCTGGCTGGCCTGCAGTACCGCCTGTGGGTGGGTAATGGCAGTCTGGCGCAAGTGGCCGACCTGACTCAGCAGATTGCCGATCAGCAAGCTGAGAACCAGACACTGCTGGAGCGCAACCGGGTCATGGACGCTGAAGTCAGTGAGTTGAAAAAGGGCATGGAGACCGTTGAAGAACGGGCTCGGCATGAGTTGGGCATGGTCAAGGACGGTGAAACCCTTTACCAGCTAGCCCAATGAACCCGACCTTGCCGGCCTTCTGGGCCGTTATTCCTGCCGCGGGCGTCGGTGCCCGTATGGCCGCGGACCGTCCCAAGCAGTACTTGCAACTGGGTGGGCGCACTATTCTCGAACACAGCCTCGGCTGTTTCCTTGATCATCCTTGCCTGAAAGGGTTGGTGGTCAGTCTTGCTGTCGATGATCCTTATTGGCCGAACCTGGCCTGTGCCAGCGATGTGCGCATTGCCCGGGTCGAGGGCGGTGCCGAGCGTTCCGGCTCGGTGCTCAACGCATTGCTGCACTTGCATGCGCAGGGCGCCGATGATGAGGATTGGGTGCTGGTTCACGATGCTGCACGGCCGAACCTGTGCCGTGACGATCTGGACAAGTTGTTGGCTGAGCTGGTTGATGACCGGGTTGGCGGGCTGTTGGCCGTGCCCGCGCGGGATACCCTGAAGCGCGTCGACAAGCACGGTCGCGTCGTCGAAACCGTGGACCGCAGTGAAATCTGGCAGGCCTACACGCCACAGATGTTTCGCCTGGGGGCATTGCATCGCGCATTGGCGGACAGCCTGGTGGCGGATGCCGTCGTCACCGATGAAGCGTCGGCCATGGAGTGGTCCGGTTTATCGCCGCGCCTGATCGAGGGGCGAGCGGATAATCTCAAGGTCACCCGGCCTGAAGATCTGGAGTGGTTGCGTCAGCGCTGGGCCAGCCGTCGCTGACTGCCGTGGTGTCTGCCAGATTGCTTTCGCGAGCAAGCCCCCTCCCACATGGGGCCGCGTTCATTCAAGCAAAGGTGATCAAATGTGGGATCGGGCTTGCTCGCGAAAGCGATGGTCCAGACAGTCGACATTTCACTGACACACCGATAATTTCCTAGTTTCGGTATTCAGGCCGCTCGGCCAACCCTTCCTTCAGATAATCCACCAGCTTGCGCACCTTCGGCGACAAATGCCGCTGCTGCGGATACAACGCCCACACCGCCGTATTCGGCGGCTGATGCGCCTCCAGCAGCGAAATCAATGCGCCGCTGTTCAGATGCTCCAGCACGTAATAATCCGGCAACTGACACAAACCGACACCCTGCAGTGCCGCATCCAGCACCGCTTGCCCACTGTTACAGCGCCAGTTGCCCTGTACCCGCTGGGAAAACTCCCGCCCGTTCTGTTCCAGTTGCCACAGGTCTGAGCTGCCAATGAGGCAGTTGTGACGGCTCAGTTCCGACAAGCTGTGCGGGCGCCCATAGCGTTCCAGGTAGGACGGCGAGGCACACAGATACATGCGTCGCGGCGCGAGGCGGGTGGCCACCAGCCGTGAGTCCTGCAAGCGACCCAGACGGATCGCCAGGTCCAGGCCTTCGTGCACCAGATCGAGTTGACGATTGGTCAGTTCGATATCGACGCGCAACTGCGGATACAGCCCCATGAAACGCGTCACCAGCGGTACGATGAATCGCTCGCCGTACGCCACGGCGCAGGTCATGCGCAGCATGCCCTTGGGCTCGCTGGTCAGGTCGCCGACTGCTCGCAGCGCTTCTTCGCGACCATCCTGCAGTCGCTGGCAATGTTGCAGAAAAGTTTGCCCGGCCTCGGTCAGGGTAACTCTGCGGGTGCTGCGGTACAGCAAACGGGTTTGCAGGCGCTCTTCAAGGCGTACGATTTGTCGACTGACATGCGAGGAAGAAACCCCGAGGCGCTCGGCGGCAGCGGTGAATTGGCTGCATTCGGCGACGGCGACGAATTCGTCTATGCCTTCCCAGCGGTTTTCGGACATGAATGATTATCCCTGAATGGCAATAATGTTTTGCTTTTGTCCTGATTATTCATCGTTAGGTGCTGTATTACACTCTCCCTCTCGTTTTTATTCATTGGAGTATCACCATGATCAAGTCGCGCGCTGCCGTTGCCTTCGAGGCCAAAAAGCCTCTGGAGATCGTCGAGGTCGATGTCGCCATGCCCAAGGCCGGTGAAGTGTTGCTGCGCGTGGTGGCCTCCGGTGTCTGCCATACCGATGCCTACACCCTGTCGGGCGCTGATCCGGAAGGCATCTTCCCGTCGATCCTCGGTCACGAAGGCGGTGCGATCGTCGAAGCGATTGGTGAGGGCGTGACGTCCGTTGCAGTCGGCGATCATGTGATCCCGCTTTACACCCCGGAATGCCGCCAGTGCAAATTCTGCCTTTCGGGTAAGACCAATCTTTGCCAGGCAATTCGCGCTACGCAGGGTAAAGGTTTGATGCCAGACGGCACGTCGCGTTTTTCCTACAAGGGCGAAACGATTTTCCACTACATGGGGACTTCCACTTTTTCCGAGTACACCGTGCTGCCGGAAATCTCCGTCGCTAAAATTGCCAAGGAAGCACCGCTGGAAAAAGTCTGCCTGCTGGGCTGCGGTGTCACCACTGGCATCGGCGCAGTTCTCAACACCGCCAAGGTGAAACCCGGTGATACCGTGGCCATCTTCGGCCTCGGCGGCATCGGCCTGTCGGCCGTCATTGGTGCGGTCAAAGCCAAGGCTGCGCGGATCATTGCCATCGATATCAACCCGGCCAAATTCGAGATCGCCAAACAGCTGGGTGCAACCGATTGTGTAAACCCGAAAGACTTTGATCGCCCGATCCAGGAAGTCATCGTCGACATGACTGATGGTGGCGTCGACTTCTCGTTCGAGTGCATCGGCAATGTGCAACTGATGCGTGCCGCGCTTGAGTGCTGCCACAAGGGCTGGGGCGAATCGGTGATCATCGGCGTCGCCGGCGCTGGTCAGGAAATCGCCACCCGTCCGTTCCAGTTGGTCACCGGTCGTGTCTGGCGCGGTTCAGCTTTTGGTGGCGTGCGTGGCCGTACCGAGTTGCCAAGCTACGTGGAAATGGCCGAGACCGGCGAAATCCCGCTGGATACCTTCATCACCCACACCATGGGCCTGGAAGATATCAACAAGGCTTTCGACCTGATGCATGAAGGAAAAAGCATCCGCTCCGTCATTCATTTCTAAGGAGCAGCGACAAGCTGCAAGTTAAAAGCTGCAAGAAGGCTCAGCGCCCACTTGCAGCTCGAAGCTTGGGGCTTGCGACTGAAATATCTATGAGTCTGGAAAACATCTCATGCCAGAAAAGCTTCGGCGGCTGGCACAAGCGTTATCGCCATCGCTCGGATGTGCTTGGCTGCGACATGGTGTTCGCCGTATACCTGCCGCCGCAGGCGGAACAGGGCGGCAAGCTGCCGGTGCTGTACTGGCTGTCGGGCCTGACTTGCACTGACGAGAACTTCATGCAAAAGGCCGGCGCCATGCGCATGGCTGCCGAGTTGGGGCTGATCATCGTCGCACCGGACACCAGCCCTCGCGGCCCCGATGTCCCTGGGGATCCGGATGGCGCGTGGGACTTTGGCCTCGGCGCCGGGTTCTATCTGAATGCCACGCAGGAGCCGTGGTCGCGACACTATCGGATGCATGACTATGTCGTGCAGGAATTGCCCGCTTTGGTCGAAGCCCATTTCCCGGCTTCCGACAATCGCGGTATCAGCGGTCACTCCATGGGGGGGCACGGTGCACTGGTGTGTGCCTTGCGCAATCCGGGGCGTTATCTGTCGGTGTCGGCGTTCTCGCCGATCAACAATCCGATGGACTGTCCGTGGGGACACAAGGCCTTTTCCCGCTACCTGGGAGAAGACCGTTCGAAGTGGCGCGAGTGGGATGCCTGTGCGCTGATCGCAGAGGCGGGGGAGAAACTGCCGCTGCTGGTCGATCAAGGCGATCGCGATGATTTCCTCGCTACCCAGCTCAAGCCGCAGGCCCTGCAACAGGCCGCCAAACTGGCCGGTCATCCGTTGACGTTGCGCCTGCAACCTGGCTACGACCACAGTTATTTCTTCATCGCCAGTTTCATCGATGATCACTTGCGGCATCACGCACATGCTCTAGTTGCCTAATGCAGGTAGAATCACGCCCTGACAAAAATCGGGGCGTTTTTTTATGCGTATTGGCCACGGCTATGATGTGCACCGTTTCGCTGAAGGCGATTTCATCACTCTGGGCGGCGTGCGTATCGCACACGACTTTGGATTGCTCGCGCACTCCGACGGTGATGTCCTGCTGCATGCGTTGAGCGATGCCCTGCTGGGTGCGGCCGCGCTGGGTGATATCGGCAAACACTTCCCGGATACCGATCCGCAGTTCAAAGGTGCCGACAGCCGCGCACTATTGCGTCACGTCGTCGCTTTGATCCACGCCAAGGGCTGGAAAGTCGGCAACGTCGATAACACCATCGTCGCCCAGGCGCCGAAAATGGCCCCGCATATCGAATCGATGCGCGCGCTGATTGCCGCGGATCTTCAAGTTGAGCTCGATCAAGTGAACGTTAAAGCTACCACCACCGAAAAGCTCGGCTTTGTCGGTCGCGAAGAAGGTATTGCCGTGCATTCCGTTGCCTTGTTGCTGCGCCCATGAACGAACTGCAACTGCTCGGCCCGCGGGCCTATGGTGAACCCCTCGGCACTGCGGTACTGAAAGCCATCGCCGAAGATTTCCAGGTCGATGAAGTCCTTGATATCCCCTTGAGTGGCGACGGTGAACACCTGTGGATCTGGGTGGAAAAGCGCGGCCTGAATACTGAAGAGGCCGCACGGCGGATTGCCAAGGCTGCGGGCGTGTCCCTGCGCACTGTCAGCTATGCCGGGCTCAAGGATCGTCAGGCGTTGACGCGTCAGTGGTTCAGCGTGCAACTGCCAGGCAAGGCCGATCCAGATTTGTCGGCAGCCGAAAACGACACGTTGAAAATACTCAAGACCAGCCGCCACAAGCGCAAGCTGCAACGCGGTGCGCACTCGGCCAACGGTTTCACCCTGCGCCTGACCCAGTTTGCCGGCGACAAGGCCGCCATCGAAGAGCGGCTGCAACTGATAACCAAACAGGGCATTCCCAATTATTTCGGCTCCCAGCGCTTTGGTCACGACGGCGGCAACGTCGTCGATGCACGCGCCTGGGCGGCACGCAAGGCACTGCCAGAACAACGCAACGTGCGTTCGCGGCTGCTCTCGACCGCCCGTAGTTTTCTCTTCAATCAGGTGCTGGCCGCGCGTGTCGCCGATGGCACCTGGCAGCGTGCCCAGGTCGGTGACTTGCTGGCATTTACAGACAGTCGCAGTTTTTTTCCGGCTGGCGAAGCCGAATGCAGCGATCCGCGACTGGCGATTCTCGATCTGCATCCGACCGGTCCACAGTGGGGCGAAGGTGACTCGCCGGCCACTGGCGTTGTCCATGAACTGGAGCAGGCCATCGCCGCGCGCGAAGCGGACCTGCGTGATTGGTTGATCAGCGCCGGTATGAGTCACGAACGTCGCATCCTGCGGCTGCCCATTGCCGGGTTGACGTGGCATTATCCCGAACCTGACATTCTGCAACTGGAATTCGTCCTGCCGGCCGGATGCTTCGCCACCGTATTGGTGCGCGAACTCGTTGATCTGGTACCGGTAGGGCAGACGGACAGCCAATGCGTATTCTGATTTCTAACGATGATGGGGTAACCGCACCCGGTCTTGCCGCGCTTTATGCTGCGCTGGCGGATTACACCGAATGCGTGGTTGTCGCCCCGGAGCAGGACAAAAGCGGCGCCAGCAGTTCGCTGACGCTCGACCGTCCGTTGCACCCGCAAATCCTCGCCAACGGCTTTATCAGCCTCAATGGCACACCCACCGATTGCGTGCACCTGGGGCTCAACGGCCTGCTGGAACGCGAAGTCGACATGGTGGTTTCCGGTATCAACCTGGGCGCGAACCTGGGCGACGACGTGCTGTATTCCGGTACTGTGGCAGCCGCGCTGGAGGGGCGTTTCCTCAAGAGTCCTTCGTTTGCCTTTTCATTGGTCTCACGCCAAGTGGAGAATCTTCCCACAGCTGCCTATTTCGCGCGCAAACTGGTCGAGGCCCATGCCGACCTGGATCTGCCCCCGCGTACGGTACTGAACGTGAATATTCCCAACTTGCCGCTGGACCATATCCGCGGTATCCAGTTGACCCGTCTGGGCCATCGCGCCCGCGCTGCGGCCCCGATAAAAGTGGTCGATCCGCGTGGCAAGGCCGGTTACTGGATTGCGGCGGCGGGTGATGCGGAAGACGGCGGCCCCGGCACCGATTTCCACGCCGTGATGCAGGGCTACGTTTCCATTACGCCTCTGCAACTGGATCGCACCTTCAATGATGCCTTCAGAAGTCTCGACGGCTGGCTGGAGGGGCTGCGCTAATGGGTCGTGAACAAGACGATATGTTGCGTCGCGGTATCGGGATGACGTCTCAACGCACCCGTGAGCGCTTGATTCAGCGTCTGTATGAAGAAGGCATTTCCAGTGCCCGGGTGCTGGAAGTCATCCGTCGTACCCCGCGCCACCTGTTCGTCGACGAGGCGCTGGCACACCGTGCCTACGAGGACACGGCGTTGCCGATTGGCAATAACCAGACCATCTCCCAGCCTTATATGGTGGCTCGCATGAGCGAGTTGTTGCTGGAGGCCGGTCCCCTGGACAAAGTGCTGGAGATCGGCACCGGTTCGGGTTACCAGACGGCGGTGCTTTCACAGCTGGTCGAGCGGGTATTTTCCGTCGAGCGAATCAAGGTTCTGCAGGACCGGGCCAAGGAGCGCCTGGTTGAGTTGAATTTGCGTAACGTGGTGTTTCGCTGGGGCGATGGCTGGGAAGGGTGGCCGGCATTGGCGCCGTACAACGGGATAATCGTGACCGCCGTGGCAACCGATGTGCCCCAGGCTCTGCTTGATCAATTGGCGCCCGGAGGGCGATTGGTGATTCCGGTAGGGGCCGGCGAAGTCCAGCAATTGATGTTGATCGTGCGGGAAGAACACGGTTTTTCAAGAAGGGTGCTGGGAGCCGTACGCTTTGTTCCACTGCTCAATGGGCCACTGGCCTGACATTAGTTTTCACCACGCTGAATTCTCTTCGATTGCCTCTGTCTTACACCGGCATCGATGGTTTAAACAGAGTTCAACGTAAGGCAGCAAACGTGTGCGTCGTTGATTGAAGGTAAAGCCTGCGCCGCCCGTTATACTTGCCACTTCGTACCGCAGTCCGGTAATTCAAAAATTTCAGCCACCACAAAGGGAGCGGCGGGTGAGTCTCACAGTCATTGTGCAGCGTATGGGTACAACAAGCTTTCAGCGCCTGGTGACTGGCCTTGTCTTGAGCACCTTGCTGGTCGGGTGTTCCAGCAACAAATCGAGCGATGTGGGCGTGGTCGATCGCAACAAGGCTGCAGCCCAGCGTCCGGCAGTGACGACAGGGCAATATATCGTCAAACCCAAAGACACTCTGTTCTCCATCGCTTTTCGCTACGGTTGGGACTACAAGGCCCTCGCGGCCCGGAACAACATTCCTGCGCCCTACACCATCCGGCCGGGTCAGACGATTCGCTTTGATGGTCGTACCGGTTCAACGTCGACCTCGGTGGTCAGCTCATCGAATTCATCGCCTTCGTCGTCGAGTAAAACCACGGTTTACCGGCGTCCGGTAAACGCAGCCACCTCCAGCACGGCCGCTGTTACACCGTCCGTCGCCAGCAAACCGGCCCCCGCTCCGTTGCCCCCGCCCGGCCCAGCCCCGACCGGCTGGGGGTGGCCTTCTAATGGCATTCTCATCGGGAAATTCTCTTCAAACGGCAGTTTGAATAAAGGAATTGATATCGCCGGAGATTTGGGACAGCCTGTTTTAGCTGCGTCTGATGGGACTGTCGTATACGCCGGGAGTGGCTTAAGGGGCTACGGCGAATTAGTGATCATCAAACACAGCGAAACCTACGTCAGTGCCTACGGACATAACCGCAGGTTGTTGGTTCGGGAGGGGCAGCAGGTCAAGGTCGGACAGACAATTGCCGAAATGGGGTCAACGGGTACAGACCGGGTGAAGCTGCATTTTGAGATTCGCCGACAAGGTAAACCAGTAGATCCGCTGCAATTCCTGCCACGTCGTTGATCGCTTACCAGCCTGTTCCGTCGCGTAGAGGGGACAGGCTCCAGCGTTGCCAAGGATAAAGGCGCCGCTTGAGCTTGAGGTCGAACTCACCAAAGGACTATAACAATGGCTCTCAGTAAAGAAGTGCCGGAGTTTGACATCGACGATGAGGTTCTCCTGATGGAGGCCGGCATCGACACGGATTCGATGTCGAATGATGAAGGGGCAGCTCCACCTTCCGTTCGCGTCAAATCCAAACACTCCGCTTCGTTGAAACAACACAAGTACATTGACTACACGCGGGCGCTGGACGCTACGCAGCTGTATCTCAATGAGATTGGTTTCTCCCCTCTGCTGTCTCCCGAAGAAGAAGTTCATTTTGCGCGGCTGTCGCAAAGTGGCGATCCTGCCGGGCGCAAGCGCATGATCGAAAGTAACTTGCGGCTGGTGGTGAAGATCGCCCGACGCTACGTAAATCGTGGGCTGTCGCTGCTTGACCTGATCGAAGAGGGCAACCTCGGCTTGATCCGGGCGGTGGAGAAGTTCGATCCGGAACGCGGCTTCCGCTTTTCGACCTACGCGACCTGGTGGATCCGTCAGACCATCGAACGCGCAATCATGAATCAGACCCGTACCATTCGGTTGCCGATCCATGTGGTCAAAGAGCTGAACGTATACCTGCGCGCCGCTCGGGAACTGACGCAAAAACTCGACCACGAACCTTCACCCGAAGAAATCGCCAACCTGCTGGAAAAACCGGTGGGAGAGGTCAAGCGCATGTTGGGCTTGAACGAGCGGGTTTCTTCGGTCGACGTCTCGCTGGGTCCGGATTCGGATAAAACCCTGCTGGACACCCTTACCGACGACCGACCTACCGATCCTTGTGAATTGCTGCAGGACGACGACCTGTCCCAGAGCATCGATCAATGGCTCTCCGAGCTGACCGACAAGCAACGTGAAGTGGTGATACGCCGCTTCGGTCTGCGTGGTCACGAGAGCAGTACCCTTGAAGACGTAGGCCTGGAAATTGGCCTGACCCGGGAGCGGGTCAGACAGATTCAGGTTGAAGGCTTGAAGCGACTGCGCGAGATCCTGGAGAAAAACGGCCTGTCGAGCGAGTCGCTGTTTCAATAATTCGACCGTCTCTGATGGCCCGGAAACCCTCGACTGGCTCGAGGGTTTTTTTATCGCCGGGCGCAGGGCAGGAGTCATCTCGGGTTTACAGACTTTCAATGTAAGCCCTGGCTTACTCTTTCGTAAGTGTTCGTTATTTTTACACGTTGGAAGTTGCCAGTTTTTTGATTGATGGATTTTAACTTATTGATTTATAAGAAATTATGATAATCAATACGAAGTTATGCCAACAATTTGATCGTGTTTGGCGGGTTGCTCCTGCCAGGGAAAACTCTAATATCCAGGTTGTGTCGACGGACAGACACGCCCTTCAAGGATGAAGGGAATGGAAATCGCAGGATGCGATTCATCAGGACGATGAAAAGGAACACAGGGAATAGGGAAAAAGGTGGGCGGGTCAAACCGCCCCTTTTTTTTGCCTGCAGAAAAGCAAAAAGGCCCTTGTGGGGCCTTTTTCGGGAACGCGGGGATAATCAGCGTTCGAGCTGTTCGATCTTGCCTGGTTTGCCATCCCATTCAGCGGAATCGGGCAAAGGATCTTTTCTTTCAGTGATGTTTGGCCAGATATCAGCCAACTCTGCGTTCAGCTCAATGAAGTTTTCCATGCCGGACGGCACTTCATCTTCGGAGAAGATGGCCACGGCAGGGCATTCAGGTTCGCACAGGGCGCAGTCGATGCACTCATCCGGGTGAATCACCAGGAAGTTCGGGCCTTCGTAAAAGCAGTCCACCGGACAGACTTCTACGCAGTCGGTGTACTTGCACTTGATGCAGTTGTCGGTGACGACGAAGGTCATTTCTAATTTTCTCCTCAGGCGCGGCTTGCTGCGCCCCTTCACGTGGGGGTCGCAGGTTCGGGAGCGATAGTCTGCTGGCCAGGCTATTAGCCAGCAGCATCCCAAACCGCGCGAGATTCTAACAGCTTGCGGCCCGCTGCGTTAGATCCGGTTCTTTAGTGCATAGAGCATTTCGAGTGCACGGCGTGGCGTCATGTCGTCCAGGTCGAGCTTTGCAAGCTCATCGAGCACTGGGTGCGGCAAGCTGGCGAACAAGTCGCTTTGCTGCGGCGCAGCCGGTTTGCCCTTGGCAGGCTTCGGTGCTTCATGAGGCAGCGCGGTGTCTTCCAGGCGGCTCAGGTGCTCACGGGCACGCAAGATCACCTCCGTCGGCACACCCGCCAGCTGCGCCACGGCCAGGCCGTAGCTTTGGCTGGCGGGCCCGGGGAGTACATGGTGCAGGAACACAATGCGCTCGTTGTGTTCGGTGGCATTGAGGTGCACGTTGGCTACCAGCGGCTGGGATTCGGGCAGCACGGTCAGTTCAAAGTAGTGGGTGGCGAACAGGGTGTAGGCGCGAAGTTGCGCCAGGCGCTCGGCCGCCGCCCATGCCAGGGACAGGCCATCAAAGGTGCTGGTGCCGCGACCGACTTCGTCCATCAGCACCAGGCTGCGTTCGGTGGCATTGTGCAGGATGTTTGCAGTCTCGCTCATTTCGACCATGAAGGTCGAACGCCCGCCGGCCAGGTCATCGCTGGAGCCGATCCGGGTAAAGATGCGATCGACCAGCGACAGCTCACAGCTGGCGGCCGGCACGAAACTGCCGATGTGCGCCAGCAATACGATCAACGCGGTCTGGCGCATGTAGGTGGATTTACCGCCCATGTTCGGACCGGTAATCACCAGCATGCGGGTGCTGTCGTCCAGGCTCAGGTCGTTGGCCACGAACGGCGTAGTCAGTACCTGTTCGACCACCGGGTGACGGCCCTGGCTGATGCGCATGCAGGGTTCGCTGACGAAACGCGGGCAGTTCAGGTCAAGGTTCAGCGCGCGCTCGGCGAGGTTGCTCAGCACATCCAGTTCGGCCAGTGCACCCGCGGTATCTTGCAGTGGTGGCAACTGGCTGATCAGGTCTTCGAGCAGCGCTTCGTAGAGCATTTTCTCGCGGGCCAGGGCGCGGCTCTTGGCCGACAGCGCCTTGTCTTCAAAAGCCTTGAGTTCCGGGGTAATGAAGCGCTCGGCACCCTTGAGGGTCTGGCGCCGAATGTAGTCGGCCGGTGCCGATTCGGCCTGCTTGCTCGGCAGTTCGATGAAGTAGCCGTGGATGCGGTTGTAACCGACCTTCAAGTGGGACAGGCCGGTGCGGGCCTTTTCCCGGGCTTCGAGGTCGATCAGGAATTGCCCGGCGTTCTCGCTGAGCGATTGCAGGTCATCGAGCTCGCTGTCGTAACCGGTCTTCAACACGCCGCCGTCACGGATCACTGCCGGCGGGTTGTCGATGATGGCTTTTTCCAGCAGTGCCGCCAGTTCCGGGTAGGTGCTGGTGATGGTCGCCAGTTGCTGCAGGTGCGGCGCTTCGAGCTCGGTCATCGCCACTTGCAGTTCGGGCAATGCACCCAGGGCATCGCGCAAGCGCGCAAGGTCACGCGGGCGGGCGTTACGCAGGCCGATCCGCGCGAGAATACGCTCGATGTCGCCGATTTCCTTGAGTTGCGGTTGCAGGCGCTCGAACCGGTAGCGGTCGAGCAGGCAGGTGATCGACGACTGGCGTGCCAGCAACACCGTCAGGTCACGCAGTGGACGGTTCAGCCAACGGGTCAACAGGCGGCTGCCCATGGCGGTCTGGCAGCGGTCGACCACCGATTGCAGGGTATTGTCGCGACCGCCGGCCAGGTTGGTATCGAGTTCCAGGTTGCGACGGCTGGCACCGTCCAGCACCACGGTGTCGTCGAGGCGTTCATGGCGCAAGCTGCGCAAATGGGGCAGGGCGGTGCGCTGGGTTTCCTTGGCGTAGGCCAGCAGGCAACCGGCGGCACCGATGGCCAGGGTCAGGTTTTCGCAACCAAAGCCTTTGAGGTCCTGGGTGGAAAATTGCTGGCACAGGCTTTTGAATGCCGAGTCGCGCTCGAAATCCCACGGCGCGCGGCGACGAACGCCGCGACGTTTTTCCGCCGGCAGATCCTTTGGCCAGTCATCCGGGATCAACAGCTCTACGGGATTGACCCGCTCCAGTTCCGCCAGCAGGTTTTCCCAGCCCTTGATTTCCAGCACGCTGAAGTTGCCGCTGGTGATATCCAGCACCGCCAGGCCGAACAGGCGCTCATCGCCCAGAACGGCGGCGATCAGGTTGTCCCGGCGTTCATCCAGCAGTGCCTCGTCACTCACCGTCCCCGGGGTGATGATCCGCACCACCTGACGTTCCACCGGCCCTTTGCTGGTAGCCGGGTCACCGACCTGCTCGCAAATCACCACCGATTCGCCCAGCTTCACCAGTTTGGCCAGGTAGCCTTCGGCGGCATGGTAAGGAATACCGCACATCGGAATCGCCTGCCCGGCCGACTGCCCGCGGGCGGTCAGGGTGATGTCCAGCAGCTTGGCGGCCTTCTTCGCGTCTTCGTAGAAGATCTCGTAGAAGTCGCCCATGCGGTAGAACATCAGCTGGTCTGGGTGCTGGTTCTTCAGGCGCCAGTATTGCTGCATCATCGGGGTGTGCGAGGACAGATCGGAAGTAGCTGTATTCATCGGTAGCTTAGGAAGACTCGTTGAAAGGTGTGGGGCAAAAGGAGGGGCATCGGCCCGGCTTTTCCGCGATGGGCGCAAGGTTACCATGGGCGGTCTACCCGCCGCAGGCATGAAAGCCGCTGCTCGCCTTGTCACTTGTCGTGACACTGATGGTTGGGCGCCCGGCAACATTGGCGCAGGCGCTGGCTCTGCACATTTTGATCCGTCTTGTAACTTGCAAGTGCGACCCGCTGGTGTACGGTTAGTCTCATCCGCCCCATCAGGAGATCACCGTGAAAGAAATCACCCAGCTGGCCGCTGAACTTGGCCGACGCTTGCAGGTTCTCAATGCCCACGTGACCACGGCCGAGTCTTGTACCGGTGGCGGCATCGCCGAGGCCATTACCCGTATTCCGGGCAGTTCCGCGTGGTTCGAAGCCGGTTACGTCACCTACTCAAATCGACAGAAAACCCTGCAACTGGATGTTCCAGTGGAGTTGTTCACCACGGTGGGGGCAGTCAGCCGCGAGGTGGTCGAGGCCATGGTTCGTGGCGCACAGGAAAAAAACCGCGCGTATTTCTCCGTGGCCGTCAGTGGTATCGCCGGGCCGGATGGTGGAACAGCGAACAAGCCGGTGGGCACGGTCTGGCTGGCCTGGGGCGTGGGCGACCAGGTGTTCACCGAGCTCCAGCACTTCCCTGGCAACCGCGATGACGTCCGCCGACAAACGGTGAAGGCCGCGCTAGAGGGGCTGCTGCGCTATGCCGCGGCAGAAATCTCAAATCAGGGGTAGGCGATCGGCAAACCCTGTGGAATAATACTGTCTACTTATACAGGTGTTGGCCGTCAGGCCTTATTGATTACGTGAGGACTTTAATGGACGACAACAAGAAGAAAGCCTTGGCTGCGGCCCTGGGTCAGATCGAACGTCAATTCGGCAAGGGTGCCGTAATGCGTATGGGCGATCAGGACCGTCAGGCGATCCCGGCCATTTCCACCGGCTCTCTGGGTCTGGACATCGCACTGGGCATTGGCGGCCTGCCAAAAGGCCGTATTGTTGAAATCTACGGTCCTGAATCTTCCGGTAAAACCACGCTGACCCTGTCCGTGATCGCCCAGGCGCAAAAAGCCGGCGCAACCTGCGCATTCGTCGATGCGGAACACGCCCTCGACCCGGAATACGCCGGCAAGCTGGGCGTCAACGTCGACGACCTGCTGGTTTCCCAGCCGGACACCGGCGAGCAGGCCCTGGAAATCACCGACATGCTGGTGCGTTCCAACGCGGTTGACGTGATCATCGTCGACTCCGTGGCTGCCCTGGTACCCAAGGCGGAAATCGAAGGCGAAATGGGTGACATGCACGTGGGCCTGCAAGCCCGCCTGATGTCCCAGGCGCTGCGTAAAATTACCGGTAACATCAAGAACGCCAACTGCCTGGTCATCTTCATCAACCAGATCCGTATGAAAATCGGCGTGATGTTCGGCAGCCCGGAAACCACCACTGGTGGTAACGCGCTGAAGTTCTACGCTTCGGTTCGTCTGGACATCCGCCGCACTGGCGCGGTGAAAGAAGGTGATGAGGTTGTCGGTAGCGAAACCCGCGTCAAGGTTGTGAAGAACAAGGTTGCTTCGCCGTTCCGTCAGGCCGAGTTCCAGATTCTTTACGGCAAGGGCATCTACCTCAACGGTGAGATGATCGACCTGGGTGTTCTGCACGGTTTCGTCGAGAAGTCCGGTGCCTGGTATGCCTATGAAGGCACCAAGATCGGTCAGGGCAAGGCCAACTCGGCCAAGTTCCTGGCAGACAACCCGGAAATCGCCGCGAAGCTCGAGAAGCAACTGCGTGACAAGTTGCTGTCCCCGTCATCGGTTGCTGATGCCAAAGCTTCAGCGGTCAAAGAGACCGAAGACGACCTGGCTGACGCTGATATCTGATCAAAGCGATGACCGCCGTACTCGATACCCTCGTCGCGGTGCGGCGAACCGCCATGGACCTGCTCGCACGACGCGAGCACGGTCGAGTCGAGCTGACGCGTAAACTGCGTCAGCGCGGCGCCAGCTCTGAAATGATCGAAACAGCGCTCGACCGTTTGACGGAAGAGGGCCTGTTATCCGAAGCCCGTTACCTCGAAAGTTTTGTCTCCTATCGTGCCCGTTCCGGTTACGGCCCTTTGCGTATTCGTGAAGAGTTGAGCCAGCGCGGCCTGCAGCGTAGCGACATAGAACTGGCCTTGCGCGAGAGCGGTATCCTTTGGCACGAGCAGCTGGAAGATACCTGGCGACGAAAATTTTCCGGGCAATTGCCGACAGACGTTCGGGAGCGCGCCAGGCAAGGCAGGTTCCTGGCGTATCGGGGGTTCTCGATGGAGATGATCAACCGCTTGTTCAGCGGTAGAGGGATGGATGATTAAGAAGCGGCCCGCTATTTCGATAGCGGGCCGTTTTTTTTGCATCAGGAAACCTTTGAAGCTGCCCGTGCGCGCTGTTGCACCTTCGGTGTGGGTTGCGCCCGGTTTTCCGGCAGGTTGATGTAGTCCACCAGCTCGCGCAGGCGACCATGATTACGGGCGTTGAAGTTGAAGGCCAGTCGCGCAAGATGGCTGTACTGGGCTTCGTCGTGTTCTTCGCCGTTGTAGGCGTGCTGATGGAAATGATCGCTCAGGCACAGATCGGCAAACGCCTGCTGCATGTGTTCGAGTGCCTGGTCGCTGAGCGGGTGATTCATGCGAATCAGGAATTGCTGCTTGAGCCAGCGGCTGGAGTGGAAGTTGCTGTAGAACTGGTTGATGTGTTCCACCGCTTCATCGACGTTGTAGACGAGTTTCACCAGCTTCATGTCGGTGGGCAGGATGTAGCGATTTTCTTCCAGTTGCTCGTGTATGAAGTTCAGCGCTCCTTGCCAGAACGTGCCGCCCGGCGCGTCCAGCAGTACCACAGGTACCAGCGGGCTTTTGCCGGTCTGGATCAGAGTCAGCACTTCCAGTGCTTCATCCAGGGTACCGAAGCCGCCCGGGCACAGCACCAGCGCATCGGCTTCCTTGACAAAGAACAGCTTGCGGGTGAAGAAGAAGTGGAAAGGCAGCAGGTTGCTCGTACCGTTGACGGTGGGGTTGGCGTGCTGTTCGAAGGGCAGGGTGATGTTGAATCCCAGGCTGTGAGTCAGGCCGGCCCCTTCGTGGGCCGCGGCCATGATGCCGCCACCGGCACCGGTGATGACCATCAGGTCCGAGCGCGCCAGAGCGGCGCCGAGCTCCCGCGCCATCGCGTACAGCGGGTGTTCTATCGGGGTTCGGGCGGAACCGAACACAGTGACTTTGCGTCGTCCCTTGAACTGTTCAAGCACGCGAAAGGCCTGCTCCAGTTCGCGCAAGGCTTGCAGGGTGATCTTGGCGTTCCAGCGGTTGTGGTCTTCCTGGGCCATGCGCAGCACAGTCAGGATCATGTCTCGATAGATCGGAATGTTCGGGCTGTTGGGTGAAATGAGGTTGAGTTGTTCTTCGACCTTGTTAATGAGGTCGTGGCCGCTTTCTGCAAAATGACGGCTGAGGAGGTCATTCGGTTGGTAAGGCATTCAACTTCTCCTTCTGCACAGAACCCAAGGCTTCGACTGCGTATGTCGAATGCCGCGACACGTCCTGCGTCGCTGTCTGCTCAGGCCCATGCCTGGGCGATCCACTTGGCCCGACCGGCAGCCGGGTCATCCAGACAGGTTCTGTTTGTCCTTGGATGAAAGAAACGTTCGCACAACACGACGCGTTACGGGCAGCCCCTTTCCTGCCCTGAAAGTGAACATGGTTAGCGCAAATCCCGACCTTGCAATGAATGGCTGCCTTGATCATTGCGCCATAAGGTCTTTCCTGGCAATCGCTTATTGACGATTTGCAAGGTGGATTCGCCGCTCGACTCATTTGAGTCTTGAGGAGGAGTGCTGCCGACGATTGCGTGGTGCTGAGCGTCGGTCGCACTTTTTGCAGGCGTTGTTGGCGCAACTGCGCGCCGAGGATGAACAGCGGCGCGCCAATTCCCGGTGATTACTTCTTCTTCGCCGGGGTTGCTTTCGGGCAATCCGATTCCTCGAAGCTTGCGGAGCCGACCGGACGGTTGGTTTTCACTTCGGTGAAGTCGTAGCGCATGATCGCGCCCTTGGCCATCAGCTTGCGAAAGCCAGGGTTATTGCAGACCGAGGAGCCGAGCTGGAAGTACACCGCTTTGGGGTCCGCGCGCATTTTATCGGCGTGGCTGCTTTGTACGCTCAGGTGGTTGATCAGCACCTTGCCTTCGACGGTATAGCCTTGATCGAGGATGTCTTCGTTGATCGCCCTTGGCGTGCCGACACTGCTTTGAGTGGCGACGTTTTTCAGCTCTCTGTTCAGATTCTGCTCATTCAAGGACGCAGCCTGAACGCTAAAGGACGACGCCAGCAAAATGGCAGCGGTAGGAACGATAAGGCGCAGCATGAAACTCTCCTGGTTCAGTGATGGGCGTTTGACCCATCACGTGACTGTGCGTTCAGTGGCGGCGAATTATAGGGGAGCCGGTCTGGACGGTACAGGCTTGCGCCGGCTGGTCTGGTAAACTGTGTGCACTTTTTGCCCTGCCGAGTGTGTTTCGTGTCGATTTTTCCTCCCTGCCGACGTTGCCTGCAATGAGCCATGTCCCTGCGCGTTTTGCCTCCAACGCTGTAGCCCGCTTGCGCGACCAGCGCGAAGAGGAGGGCATCAGGCCGATTCAGGCCCGTGGCTGGCGGGCGACCCGTTGCCGCGCGTGCCGGGTGATCGAGAGTCATTGCCTGTGCGCGTGGCGTCCGCAGGTTGAGAGCCGTTCCGGCATCTGTCTGATCATGACCAGCAAGGAAGTGTTCAAACCGAGCAATACCGGATGGCTGATCGCCGATGTCGTGCCGGACAATCATGCTTTCATCTGGTCGCGTACCGAGATCGACCCCCAGCTGCTGGCGTTGTTATCCGACCCGACATGGCAGCCTTATCTGGTGTTCCCCGGCGAGTACGTTGCACCGGAGCGCGTGACCAACACCGTGGACATCAACAGCACCAGGCGGCCGCTGTTCATTCTGCTGGATGCGACCTGGACCGAAGCGCGGAAGATTTTCCGTAAAAGCCCATATTTCGATAAGTTGCCGATCCTCAGCCTGCTACCCGAACGACTCTCGCGCTATCGGCTGCGTCGTTCGACTCGCAGCGAGCATCTGTGCACGGCGGAAGTGGCGGCATTGTGTCTCGATCTGGCGGGCGACGTTGCCGCCGCTTCGGCGCTGGATGCTTATTTTGACGTGTTCAGCCAGCACTACCTCGATGCCAAGCATCAGCTGGAAATGAATGTTTCGACCCCGGCACACGCCGAGTTAATGCCTTATGTGTAGCAGCTAGCCAGATTGGTGTGCTGATTGTTGCGTATACTGCAATAAAGTGTACTGGCCATTCGGCTTGACCACCCCGGTTTCGCTGGGCATGCTTGGCGCCGATTGGGTTGCGGCCAGCGTTTGAAACGCCGTTTTATCTGGCGTTGAACGTGCCCTGTCGGTGCAGAGCTGCGTGGCTGTACTCGAGTTGTGTTGGCGATGCCTGAATGCATCGGGTATTCCCTGAAAAACAGGATCAATTGAAACATGGCCACATACGAAATCCTGATTGCCGATGATCACCCTCTTTTTCGTAGCGCGTTGCACCAGGCACTGACGCTGGGTCTTGGCCCGGATGTGCGTCTGGTGGAGGTGGCGAGCATTGCCGAGCTGGAAACCCGCCTGACCGAAAAATCCGATTGGGATCTGGTGCTGCTGGATCTGAACATGCCGGGGGCGTATGGTTTTTCCGGATTGGTCCTGTTGCGGGGTCAGTATCCACAGATTCCGGTGGTCATGGTGTCGGCCCAGGAAGAGGCGACCATCATGGTCAAGTCTCGCGAATTCGGTGCCAGCGGTTTTATCCCCAAGTCCAGTGATCTGAGTGTTATTCAGAGTGCAGTGCGTGCGGTGCTTGACGGCGATGTTTTCTGGCCGCCCCAGGCGTTCGAAGCGGTCAGCGTTTCCGAGGAAGCCAAGGCTGCCAGCGAGGGTCTGGCGAGCCTGACTCCGCAGCAGTTCCGGGTATTGACCATGGTCTGCGAAGGCTTGTTGAACAAACAGATCGCTTACGAACTGAGCGTTTCCGAAGCGACCATCAAGGCCCACGTGACCGCGATTTTCCGTAAGCTGAATGTGCGGACCCGAACCCAGGCCGCGTTGCTCTTGCAACAACTTGAGTCAATTTCCAGCCACTAACGCTGGTACGTTCACGCTTTTTTGACTTTGGTTAATTTAGCTTTCCCACTTCTTTTTTTCAGTTGCCTACTCTATGTCACCTTTCAAAGGCCAAACCGGCCTTAAACGTATTCTCAACGCCTCCGGTTATTCGCTGGATGGACTGCGCGCCGCTTTCACTGGCGAAGCGGCTTTTCGCCAGCTGGTGTTGCTTAACGCGATACTGATTCCACTGTCTTTCTTTCTGAATGTCAGCCGGGTCGAGCAGGCGCTGCTGATTGCGGTGTGCCTGTTGGCATTGATCGTCGAGTTGCTCAACTCAGCGGTGGAAGCGGCGATCGACCGCATTTCCCTTGAGCTGCACCCGCTATCCAAGAACGCCAAGGACATGGGCAGTGCCGCGCAGTTCGTGGCACTGAGCATGATTGCGCTGGTGTGGGCGGTGATCCTGCTTTAAGCGATTGTCGGCAGTACGATCTCGTCGCTGCGCTGAACCCCGGCGGTGAAGGCGCGGCAGAGCTCGAGGAATTCGCGCATGGCCGAGGTCTGGTATTTCTGTTTGTGCCAGATGAAATAGAACTGCCGCGCCAGATCCAGGTCCGGTGTTTCCACGGCCACCAGGCTGCCGCGGCGGAACGCATCGCGCAGTGCCAGCCTGGAAATGCAGCCAATCCCCAGGCCTGACTCCACCGCGCGTTTAATTGCTTCGGTGTGCTCAAGCTCCAGGCGGATGTTCAGTGCGCTGTGATGGTGACGCATGGCCTGGTCGAAGGTCAGTCGCGTGCCCGAGCCTCGTTCCCGCAGGATCCAGGCTTCCTGGCTCAACTCGTCCATGGTCGCCGAACCGCGCTTGGCCAGTGGATGCTGAGGGGCGCAAAACACCACCAGTTCGTCTTCGACCCAACTCTGGACTTCGATGTCCGGATGGCTGCAATCACCTTCGATTAGACCCAGATCAATTTCATAGTGGGCTACTTGTTGCACGATATTGGCAGTGTTCTGCACGTGTAGCTTCACCTGGCTTTCCGGATGGCGCTGCATGAAGCTGCCGATCAGCAGCGTGGCCAGGTAATTGCCGATGGTCAGGGTCGCCCCCACTGCCAGCGAGCCGAAACCGGACTTGCCATTGAGCAGGTCTTCGATCTCCTTGGCCTGATCGAGCAGGGCCACGGCTTGTGGCAGCAACTGCTTACCGAGGGCGTTGAGGCTCAGCCGTTTGCCGGCACGGTCGAACAGCTGGCAGCTGCACTGACGCTCCAGTTCGGTGATCGAGGTGCTCGCCGCCGATTGCGAGAGGTTAAGCAGGCCCGCAGCACGGGACACGCTTTCCTGCTGGGCGACGGCGACGAAGACTTGAAGTTGACGGAGAGTAAATCGCATATCGATATAACCGATAACCCTTATCTTAATAATCCATTTAACAGATATTGTGTCTGCCTTTAGAATGCGATGCAATTGCGCAAAGCCGCTTGTCGTCCAAGACCAGGCGCAGAATATCTCCAGGAGTCCCACGTACATGAGCAACATGAACCACGAGCGTGTCCTCAGTGTTCACCACTGGAACGACACTCTGTTCAGCTTCAAGTGCACCCGTGATCCGGGCCTGCGCTTCGAGAACGGTCAGTTCGTGATGATCGGCCTGCAACAGCCCAACGGCCGCCCGCTTATGCGCGCTTACTCGATTGCCAGCCCAAACTGGGAAGAGCATCTGGAATTTTTCAGCATCAAGGTGCCGGATGGCCCGCTGACTTCCCAGTTGCAGCACCTGAAGGAAGGCGACGAGATCATCATCAGCAAGAAGCCTACCGGCACGCTGGTGCTGGATGACTTGAAGCCTGGCAAACATTTGTACCTGCTCAGCACCGGTACCGGTCTGGCGCCATTCATGAGCGTCATCCAGGACCCGGAAACCTACGAGCGTTTCGAAAAAGTGATCCTGTGCCACGGCGTACGTTACGTCAACGAAGTCGCCTACCGCGAATTCATCACCGAGCACCTGCCGCAGAACGAGTTCTTCGGCGATGCACTGCGTGACAAGTTGATCTACTACCCGACCGTGACCCGCGAGCCGTTCGAGAACGAAGGGCGCCTGACCGACCTGATGCGCAGCGGCAAGCTGTTCAGCGACATCGGCCTGCCGCCGATCAACCCGCAGGACGACCGCGCCATGCTGTGCGGCAGCCCGAGCATGCTCGACGAGACCAGCGAAGTGTTGAACAGCTTCGGCCTGAAAGTTTCGCCGCGGATGCGCGAGCCGGGTGACTACCTGATCGAGCGTGCGTTCGTCGAGAAGTGACCTCAGGTCCCCGTAGGAGCGAGCATGCTCGCGATGGAGGTCAACGATAACGCGGGAAGCTTGATACCCCGCGGCGTCCTCAGGTCTTTTCGCGAGCATTCGTACGTCGACCGGCTGCTCCTGCAGTAGATTTGAAGTGCAAAGAAAAGCCCGCATGGCCTGGGAACGTCATGCGGGCTTTTTCGTTTCAGGTGTTCAGCCCTTTGCGGGAATGACTTCCAGCACCCGGATAAGCTCCGGCGTCGGATAGTGCCAGCGCACGTCCAGATCCCAGAACTGCGCGCCATATTCCCGCTCGGGCGCAGGCTTCTGATACGCCGGCCGCGGATCTTGTGCCAGGCATTGCTCGATCAGCTCCACCAATGGCTCTGCAAGGCGCTGGGCATGCCCGTGGGCCTGTTGCAGTGCTGAGTCCGTCCACTGCACGGCAATCAGCTGTGGCGCTGCGCTGGCGATGCTGTTGGACGCTGTATCAATGATATCGGCATAGGGAACGTAGGGTTTGATGTCGAGAACCGGCGTGCCGTCCAGCAGGTCGATACCGGAAATCCACAGGCGATTGGCTTCGACCTTGTCGAGTGTGACCACGGACTGGCCGATGCCATTGGGGCGGTGGGTCGCGCGAGTGGCGAACACCCCCATGGATTTGTTGCCGCCGAGGCGAGGCGGGCGGACTTTCAAGCGCGGTTTTTCCTCCAGGGCCTGGTGGAACAGGAACAGCAGCCAGACATGACTGACCTGCTCCAGCCCTTGCACCGCGTCGCCCTGATCGAACGGCGCAACCAGTTCCAGCACGCCACGCGCGGCAGGTGCCAGTTGCGGTTGGCGCGGGATGGCGAATTTCTCCTTGAAGCAGGAGCGCACGAAGCCGATGGGGGAAACGCTGTAGGTCATGGTTTGGTCGAGGCGGGATTAGGGGGGGCATGATAACCCGATCAACCCATGCATCGTTGTGCCAGCGAGTCCGTCATCGCGGGCAAGCCACGCTCACAGGTTTTGTGTCTGCCGCAATATCGGACACGACACAAAACTTGTGGGAGCGTGGCTTGCCCGCGATGGCAGCACCGCCGATCTCAGAGGCTGAAACCCCCATCGAGCGCAATGATATTTCCGGTCATGTAAGCCCCTGCCGTACTCGCCAGGCTGATCGCCAGCGCCGCCATCTCTTCCTCTCGCCCCCAGCGCTTCATCGGAATCAACGCCGTATCCTGCGCCAATGCCTGCTCATCACTGCCGATGTGTTGGGTCATCTTGCTCGGAAAACGTCCGGGGGCGATCACGTTGACGTTGATGTGCTGGCTGACCAGTTCCCGCGCCAGAATCCGCGACAGTTGATGCAGGGCCGCTTTGCTCGGGCCGTAGGCATAAGCCTGTTCACCGAAGGAAGAAATCCCGGCCACCGAGCCGATATTGATGATTCGCGCGGGACTGGCTTCAGAACCGGCCTTGCGCAGTAGTGGCAGGAACTGCTGGATGCAGTTGAACACCGAGGTCACGTTGAGCTGCATGACCTTTTCCCAGCCCTTGACCGGGTAGCTTTCCAGTGGCGCGCCCCAGGTAGTGCCGGCGTTGTTCACCAGAATGTCGAGCTGGCTGATCTGCTTGCCCAGTTGCGTGGCCAGTTGCAGCACGCCTTCTTCGTTGGCGAGGTTGGCCGCAATGCCATGGCAATGACCCAGCGCACCCAACTCATCGGCTGTTTGCTGGCAGGCTTGGGCATCACGGGCGCAGACGTATACGGTGGCGCCTGCCTCGACAAAGGCCTTGGCGATCATTTTGCCGATACCGCGAGTGCCGCCGGTCACCAGGGCAGTGCGGCCTTGCAGGGAAAAGTAGGGGGGCATGGCGAATCCTTCGGAGCTGAGGGTGCCTACACCCTAGCCGTCAGCCGCCGGAGGCGGAGCCACTATTTATGCGCGCAATGGTGGGTCATACGACCTGAGCCACCACCACCCCCTGTAGGAGCGAGCCTGCTCGCGAAAAAACCGAGGGTACCGCGGGTATTCAGGTTACCCGCGTTATCCTTCAGGTCCATCGCGAGCCTGCTCGCTCCTACAAGGAGTTTTGGCGTTTCGGTGATTTCTGTCTGGCAGCCCTTGCAGGACGAGTGCGGGAGCCCTGGCGATTTATTGCGGGCGCACGCGCAGGGTCAGGCCCTTGAGGAAATTACGCAGCAACTGGTCGCCACACGGGCGGTAGTTGGTGTGACCGAATTTGCGGAACAGTGCGCTCAGCTCAGGCTTGGACACCGGGAACTCGGCGGCCTTGAGGATCGCGTGCATGTCGTCTTCTTTGAGTTCAAAGGCCACGCGCAGTTTTTTCAGGATGATGTTGTTGGTCACCGGCACTTCGATCGGCTGCGGTGGACGGCTTTCGTCCTTGCCGCGCTTGAAGATCACCAGGCCATCGAGGAAGTGCGCCATGACTTCGTCAGGGCAGCGTACGAAGCCTTCTTCGTCTTCTTCTTTCTTGTCGAGGTAAGTCAGCAGGTCTGGCAGGGTTACGTCCATGCCGCCGAGCTTGATGATCTCGATGACTTTCTTGTCGCTGATGTCGAGCATGTAGCGCACGCTGCGCAGTACGTCGTTGTGAATCATGGTGTGCAGTCCTGATATTCAGCAGTGGGTGCCGCATAAGCTGCGGCACCAAAATGTGTGGCGGCGTGAGAAGGTTTAGAACTTCTCTTTGCCGGACAGGTAGCGCCATTGCCCCACGGGCACCTTGCCGATGGACACGCCGCCGATGCGAATGCGGCGGATACCCACGACCTTCAGGCCGACGGCCTGGCAGAACAGGGCGATCACACCCGGTTGCGGGTTCTTCATGGCAAAGCGCAGGCGGTTTTCGTTCTGCCAGCTGGCCTTGACCGCCGGCAGTTCCTTGCCCTTCCAGGTCAGGCCATGCTGCAAGCGATTGAGACCATGTTCGACCATGTTGCCTTCGACTTCGACCACGTATTCCTGCTCGATCTTGTTGGAGTCGGCAGTGAGCTTGCGCAGGATCTTCCAGTCCTGGGTGAACACCAGCAAGCCGCTGGCGTTGGCCTGCAGGTCGGTGCTGGCGGTCAGACGCTGGAAGTGACCCTTGAGCGGGCGTTTGCCGTAGCGGTGTTCTTCGCTCAGGGTCTCGGCGGCGATGGTCGCCATGGCGGTGTCCGCGTCCATGCCGGCGGGCACGTTGAACAGGATGGTGACCGGTTCCGGTGCGGTGGCCTTGGCCTCTGGATCGAGCTCGACTTTTTGCGCGCCGACTTTGAACTGCGGCTCGTCGATGACTTCGCCGTCGACGGTGACCCAGCCGCCCTCGATGAACAGCTCAGCCTCCCGACGGGAACAGCCGACGAGTTCGATGAGGCGTTTGGAGAGACGAATCGGGTCAGTCATGTCAGGGCCGTAACAAAAAAGGGGTGGGCATTGTACCTGCCTGGCGCCGGTTAAGCCCGGTTCCATTTGTACCATGCGGCTTTTTGTGGGAGCGGGCTTGCTCGCGAAGGCGGTGTGTCAGTAGATGATATGTGTCTGATATACCGTCTTCGCGAGCAAGCCCGCTCCCACATTCGTGTCGTGTTGTGTCAGCCGTGTTGTGAGCGCTGCTGATTCTGCCGCATGCGCATATGCAACAACGGATACGGCTGCCCCATGCCATCGACTTCCGAGCGACCGATTACCTCGAAGCCCTGCTTGAAATAAAACCCCAGGGCTTGCGGGTTCTGTTCGTTGACGTCCAGTTCATCGGCGTTCAGATGCTCCATGGCATAGCGCAGCAGTTGCTTGCCCAGGCCATGGCCGCGGTGTCTCGGGTCGATGAACAGCATCTCGATCTTGCCCGCTGCGACGCCAGCGAAGCCGGTGATGCGCTGGCCCGAGTCCTTGGTGCAGACCAGCATCACCGCATCGAGGTAGCGGGTCAGCACCAGATCCTTGAGCAGCAGGATGTAGCTTTCCGGCAGAAAGTCGTGGGTCGCGCGAACCGAGGCCTCCCAGACCCGGGTCAGTTCCTGGTAGTCGCTCTGTTTCGGTGTGTGGATGACCGAATGCTGACGCATGTCCGCCTGCCCCTTGTGGGTGAATGATGGGAATCCTTCCATCTGCAAACGATAGCCGTAAAAAAGCCCCGCATCTCGTCAAGAGAGCGGGGCTTTTCATATTTTTTGCGTTTAGATCTGTTCAGCCCACAGGTCGTATTCGTCGGCGTCGGTCACTTTGCACCAGACCTTGTCGCCCGGCTTGAGGTTGCTGCCGTTGTCGATGAATACGTTGCCGTCGATTTCCGGGGCATCGAAGAAGCAACGGCCAACCGCGCCTTGCTCGTCGACTTCATCGACCAGCACTTCGATTTCACGGCCGATGCGCATTTGCAGGCGCGCCGAGCTGATGGCTTGCTGGTGCGCCATGAAGCGATCCCAGCGGTCCTGCTTGACGTCGTCCGGCACCACTTCCAGGTCCAGGTCGTTGGCCGGTGCGCCTTCAACAGGCGAATACTGGAAGCAGCCGACGCGGTCGAGCTGGGCTTCGGTCAGCCAGTTCAGCAGGTACTGGAAGTCTTCTTCGGTTTCGCCCGGGAAGCCGACGATGAAGGTCGAACGGATGATCAGGTCCGGGCAGATTTCGCGCCAGTTCTTGATGCGGGCCAGGGTCTTGTCTTCGAACGCCGGGCGTTTCATCGACTTCAACACTTTCGGGCTGGCGTGCTGGAACGGGATGTCCAGGTACGGCAGGATTTTCCCGGCGGCCATCAGCGGGATCAACTCGTCAACGTGCGGGTATGGGTAAACGTAGTGCAGGCGTACCCAGACGCCGAGGGTGCTGAGGGCTTCGCAAAGTTCGGTCATGCGGGTTTTCACCGGCGCGCCGTTCCAGAAACCGGTACGGTATTTCACATCAACGCCATAGGCGCTGGTGTCCTGGGAGATCACCAGCAGTTCTTTAACGCCGGACTTGACCAGGCGCTGGGCCTCGTCGAGTACATCACCGACCGGGCGGCTGACCAGTTTGCCGCGCATCGAGGGGATGATGCAGAAGCTGCAGCTGTGGTTGCAGCCTTCGGAAATCTTCAGGTAGGCGTAGTGGCGCGGGGTCAGTTTGATCCCTTGTGGCGGCACCAGGTCGATCAGCGGGTTGTGGTCCTGACGCGGCGGCACGACTTCGTGCACGGCGTTGACCACCTGCTCGTACTGCTGCGGGCCGGTTACGGCCAACACGCTCGGGTGTACGTTGCGGATGTTGCCTTCTTCGACGCCCATGCAGCCGGTCACGATGACCTTGCCGTTTTCCTTGATGGCTTCGCCGATCACTTCCAGGGACTCGGCCTTGGCCGAATCGATGAAGCCGCAGGTGTTGACGACCACTACGTCAGCGTCCTGATAAGTGGACACGACGTCATAGCCTTCCATGCGCAGCTGGGTAAGGATGCGCTCGGAGTCGACCAGTGCTTTGGGGCAACCCAGGGATACGAAGCCAACCTTGGGATTGGCCGGCGCAGGAGTGGTGGACATGTCTAACCTCGGTATTTGTGACGCCTCCAGCCGTGATCGGCAAGGCGACAGACGGGCGCTTTATCGCGCCTCTGATCAAAAAGTGCGCAATTCTAGCGATGGCGGGCGCACTTGACCAGCTTTATGCAGGGAAATACGACGAGTGCTGCGCTATGCTTCGCGCCGTGGGGCATCAGCGATTTTTTACTGTCAACAAAACGTCTGTAACGTGAAGTAAAACAGCGCATGCTGCGTGACAAAGCATAGTGCTTCTTTCAAAGAAGCCGGGTTTGGGAATCAGGAGTTCCGGATGGGGCAGGCAAGTAGTCAGGCGGCAGGCGCCGAGCATTCGGCGGCGAAGCCGATCGGTATGCTGGTCGCAGCAGTCGGGGTGGTCTACGGCGACATCGGCACCAGTCCGTTGTACACCCTCAAAGAAGTGTTCTCCGGCGGCTATGGTGTGCCGGTCAACCATGATGGCGTGCTGGGCATTCTGGCGCTGATTTTCTGGTCGCTGATCTGGGTCGTTTCGATCAAGTACATGATGTTTGTCCTGCGCGCCGACAACCAGGGCGAAGGCGGAATCATGGCCTTGACTGCGCTGGCACGGCGGGCGGCGGCAGGGCATGCCAGGCTGCGCGGCTTTCTGGTGGTCTGCGGGTTGATCGGTGCGGCGTTGTTCTATGGCGACAGCATGATCACTCCGGCGATCTCCGTGTTGTCGGCGATTGAAGGCCTGGGCTTGGCGTTCGACGGCATCGATCATTGGGTGGTGCCGCTGTCGTTGATCGTGTTGGTGGCGCTGTTCCTGATTCAACGCCACGGCACGGCGCGCATCGGCATCCTGTTCGGGCCGATCATGGTCACCTGGTTTTTGGTGCTGGGGGCCCTGGGTGTCTACGGCATCCTGCAGCACCCGGAAGTCCTGCAAGCGCTGAACCCGGCCTGGGGCGTGCGCTTTTTCATCGTGCACCCGGGCATGGGCGTGGCTATCCTCGGGGCGGTGGTGCTGGCGTTGACCGGTGCCGAAGCCTTGTACGCCGACATGGGCCACTTCGGGCGCAAGCCTATTGCCCGTGCATGGTTCATCCTGGTACTGCCGGCGCTGGTGCTCAACTACTTCGGCCAGGGTGCGTTGCTGCTGGGCGATCCGGAAGCCGCACGCAATCCGTTCTATCTGTTGGCGCCGAGCTGGGCACTGATTCCGTTGGTTGGCTTGTCCACTCTGGCTACAGTGATTGCCTCCCAGGCGGTGATTTCCGGCGCCTTCTCCCTGACCCGCCAGGCGATCCAGCTTGGTTATATTCCGCGCATGCAGATTCAGCACACCTCCAGTGCCGAGCAGGGCCAGATCTACATCGGCGCGGTGAACTGGTCGCTGATGGTTGGCGTCGTGCTGCTGGTGTTGGGCTTCGAGTCCTCCGGTGCCCTGGCGTCGGCCTACGGCGTGGCGGTGACTGGCACCATGCTGATGACCAGCATTCTGGTGTCGGTGGTGATGCTGCTGTTGTGGAAGTGGCCACCGCTTCTGGCGGTGCCGATCTCACTGGGCTTCGTGCTGGTGGACGGTCTGTACTTCGCCGCCAACGTGCCGAAGATCGTTCAGGGCGGGGCATTCCCGGTCATCGCCGGTATTGCGCTGTTCGTGCTGATGACCACCTGGAAACGCGGCAAACAGCTGCTGGTGGAGCGCATGGACGAGGGCGGGCTGCCACTGCCGATTTTCATCAGCAGTATCGCCGTGCAACCGCCGCATCGTGTCCAGGGGACAGCGGTGTTCCTTACCGCCCGTCCGGACGCCGTGCCCCACGCGCTGTTGCACAACCTGCTGCATAACCAGGTGCTGCACGAGCAAGTGGTGCTGCTGACCGTGGTGTATGAAGACATCCCGCGGGTACCGCCGACACGACGCTTTGAGGTTGAGTCCCACGGCGAAGGGTTCTTCCGGGTGATCCTGCACTTTGGTTTCATCGACGAGCCGGATGTGCCGCAAGCGCTGAAGTTGTGTCATCTCGATGACCTCGACTTCAGCCCGATGCGCACCACCTACTTCCTCAGTCGCGAGACGGTCATCGCTTCCAAGCTTGAAGGCATGGCCCGTTGGCGCGAGGCGTTGTTTGCGTTCATGTTGAAGAATGCCAACGGCAATTTGCGCTTCTTCAATCTACCGCTGAACCGGGTGATTGAGCTGGGGACGCAGGTGGAGATGTAAGCCTCGTCAGAAAGCCCCCGTTGCCTTGCGGCAGCGGGGGCTTTTTTATGTCTGGCCTATGACTGAAACCAATGAAGAACCCTGTGGGAGCGGGCTTGCCCGCGAAGACGGCGGCAGTTACAACACTTGTGTGACGGGCATCCCGCTATCGCGGGCAAGCCCGCTCCCACAGGATTGTGAGGCGTCCCGTCGATCTTCGTACGAATGAAAAAGCCCTCGCACCGTGAGGTAACGAGGGCTCTTGTGCAGCGTGCCCAGATCACTCCTGAGCAGTCGTATCCTTGGCCTGACGCTTCTCGATCACATCCACCAGCCGCTTGGCCAGCGCCGGGTAGTTCTCGTCGAAGTGGTGGCCGCCGGGCAGCTTGATGGCTTCTCCCACCGCCGTCTTGTCGGTGCAGCCGCTCTCGTCGGCTTCTTCTTCGCCGTAGATACACACAACCTTGGCCGCCGGCAGCCTGGCCATTTCCGGGCCGGTGGCGGCTTCTTTACCGGCGTTGCCGAGCCAGCCTTCGACTTCGATTTCGAAGCTGCCGGTGCGGGCGAAGGCCAGCAGGATGATGGCGTCGACGCGCTGTTGCTCCGACTCCGCCAAGCGGTTGTAGATCGCTGGCAGGACGTCGGCGCCGAACGAGTAGCCGGTCAGGATGAAGCGCTTGGTGCCCCATTTCTGCCGGTAGTGCTGCATCAGTTCGGCGAGGTCCAGGGCGCTTTGCTCGGGGCTCTTGTGCTGCCAGTAGTAGCGCAGGGTGTCGATGCCGACCACCGGGTAGCCGATCTTGGCCATCTCGCCCGCCACATCGCGGTCCAGGTCACGCCAGCCGCCATCACCGGAGAGGAACAGGGTGACGGTATCCCGTGCCTCGCCGGCCGGCACTTCGACCACCGGAATCTGCAGGCCGCCTGCGTCTTTGTCGCCACCGACGAGGATCTTGCGCAGCTCGTTGTTCAGCACTTGCGGCAGGTTGATGTCGTAGTCGCTGATGCTGGTTTCGGCGTTGGGTTGGTCACGCACAAAGCCGGCGCTGGTGTCGTCCGGGTTGTCGTTCCAGGCTACCAGCCAGTGGCCGTGGGCCGCAGATTTTGGCAGCAAATGGGTGCAGCCACCTTTTTCCAGGGCCAGGTCGACCGAAACGGCCTGGGCCTTTTCGTCTTTCTGCTCGGACAGCCAGCGCCATGCCAGCACCGCGCCGGGGCCGATGCCGCTGACCAGGGTCGCCGGGCCTTTGAGTTCGCGCAAGCCGGCTTGCAGGGCGCGGCTTTGCAGCAGGCAGTCGTGGGGCAGGATCACCTGCACGATCTGCGCTGAACTGCTACGGCTCAGGGTGGACAGTTGCTTGTCGCTGAGCTTCTGGTCTTCATTGACCGCCACCAGCACCTGGGCGCGGGGTGTAGTCCCGGGGATGACGCGGGTCATTGGTGCGCCATCGGTCGGGGTCAGCCGTTCGAGGGTCGGTTCCGGTGCCGGGCGCTTGAGGTACCAAAAGCCACCACCGAGGATCAGGGCCAGCACAATAAGTGCGCCCAATACGTACCGCAAGGAGCGTTGAATCATCAGCGTTTCACCAATCCGGTCAAGCCGCCCGCGATCAGGGCGGCAGTGTCAGCCAGGGCAACCAGCGGATCGAGTCCGGCGGGCACGGCCATATAACGGGGTTCCCAGTCAGGCTGGAACTTGTCTTTGAAGCGGCGCAAGCCTTGGAAGTTGTAGAGCTGTTCACCACGGCGGAACACCATCGAGCCCAGGCGCTGGGTCAGCGGTGCACCGCGACGGGGTTGCAACCCCGACAACGGCACCATGCCCAGGCTGAATCGCGCGTATCCATGATTTTTATAGTGTTGAATCAGGCCGACCATCATGAACTCCATGGTCAGCTTGGGGGCCTCGGGGTGGGCGCGCATCAGGTCGAGGCTGGCCAGGTCATGACTGTAAGTCTCGAGCAGGTTGGCGAACGCCACGGGGCGCCCTTCGAAACGGATCACCGCGATACGGAAATACTTGAGGTAGTCATCGCTGAAGCGGCCGAGGGAGAAGCCTTTCTCCCGGACATTCTTGCCGGTCAGCCAGGCATCGGAAATCACCTTAAGCTCATCCATCGGCGCTTGGCCCGGCTCGTGGATTTCCAGCGACAGGCCGTCGCGGGTGCCGCGGTTCCAGGTGTAACGCAGGTCTTTCATCTCCTTGCCCTTGGCTTCGAGATCAAAGCGCTTGAGATCGACCCGGGCTTCTTCGCCGAGCTTGATCGCGGTCAGGCCGATGTCCATGTAGTACGGCAGATTCTCGGCGCGCACTTGATAGAACACGGGGCGGGCGTGGTGGATGTCGCACAGGTCGCGGAACTGCCAGATCATTTCCGCCCGCTGCTGCCCCGGGCCGATCGGGTCGTACAGCGCCACCAGGCTGCGGCCGCGACGGGCGTACATCAGGAAGGCCTCGTCGTCGGGATGAAACAGCAATGCCTTGTCACCCGTCAGGGCCAGGCCGCCATCCGGTTGCGCGGAGGCCATGAGAATCTTGCTCGCGCGCTCCAGTTCTTCGGGTGTCGGCAAGTGGATCACCGGGCGCGCGGTGCGCAACAGCCAGGTCAGGGAGACCACCACCAACAGCACGGCGGCGCCCAGCAGTGAGCGCAAGCCACGGGGGGCATCGGCGTCGAGGGTGAACTGCCACCACAGTTGATGGCTGTACGGAACGTCCTGATAGGCGAACAGCAGCAGCCAGATCGACGCACCCAGCACGCATAGGCTGGCCACCAGGTACAGCGGTGAGAATGGCAGTTCGGTCAGGCGGCTGGGGCGATAGAACGAGCGCCGGAACACCCCGAGCAGGCTCGCCGTCAGCACCATCAGGCTGGCTTCTTCCCAGTCAAAGCCCTTGAGCAGGGAGAGCAGGGCGCCGACCAGCAACAGGATGGTGGTCAATATCCATGCGGCCGACAATCGACGTCTCAGGCCCTGGGCCAACAGCAGGCACAGCACGCCGATCAGGCTGGCACCGAAGTGCGAAGCATCGACCAGTCGGTGGGGGATCAGAAAGCCGATATGTTCCAGGCGTGTGTCGATTTCCGGGGTTACACCGGAGAACAGCAGTACCACGCCGGACAGGAACACCAGTACCGCCAGGATTGGCGCAGCCAGGCCCGATGCGGCACGCAGGGTCTGGCGTGTCTGGAATACGCGCTGGCCTTCGTTGATCAGCAGGAACAGGCAAGCAAGCAGCAGCGGCAGGACGACATAGATCAAGCGGTAGAGCAGCAGGGCCGCGGCCAGTGGCGCGGCGCCGAGGGTGTCGGAGAAGGCGGCGAGCAAGATCGCTTCGAACACCCCGACACCGCCCGGCACATGGCTGAGCACGCCGGCGGCCAGGGCCAGCAGGTAGACCAGCAGGAAGGCGCCAAACGGTGGGGCTTCGGGCAGCAGTAGATAGAGCACGGTAGCGGCGGCGGCCACGTCCAGCGCGGTGATGATCAGTTGCAGGAAAGTCAGGCGAGGCCCCGGCAGGCGCAGCGTGCGGCGTCCGGCCTTGACCAGCAGGTTGTCCGGGTAAGGCTGGTCCGGCAGGCGACGACGGTAGATGCCGATGGCGAGAACCGCGAACAGTAACAACACCACCGCGGCAACGGCGCCGAGCAAAGTCTCGGAGAGACCCAGGGCGGCGGAGGCGGCGGGCAGGTCGCTAAGGGTCGCCAGCGCGGCCAGCGGTGGCAGGGCACAGCCAAGGGACAGGCTGGCAAACAGCGTCATGCGGGCAACTTCGCCGGCTCCCAGGCCATGACGCGCATATAAACGGTAACGAACCGAACCGCCCGACAACATCGAAAGGCCGATGGCATTGCCGATCGCAAAGGCCGTGAAGCCACCCAGTGCCAGCGTTCGCGGGGCCAGGTCGACACCGGCATAGCGACTGGCCGACCATTCGTAGCCCAACAGGATGATGAAGCCCGCCACGGTCGCCGCCAATGCTCCGAGCAAGGCAGGCTTGGGTACTTCGAGGATCGAGTCGTGCAGAGCGTTCAGATCGAGTTCGCTCAACAGATGGCGACAGGCGATCAGCGCAATGGTGAACAACAGCACCGTGACCGCCAGGCCAATGGGTTGACGGTATTTGCTGATGCGGTCAAGCAGGCGCAAACGCTCGGCCTTGATCGGTTGTATCGCTGTGACGGTGTCTTGTGGATCAGACGAGTTGGCGCGCATCAATCACCTCTTGGATTGTGCGCGACAGGATGGAGGTATCCAGCCAAGTTACCAATCCCTGTAGAAAAAATAATTATGAATATTAACGCCTATATCGGATGGTGGCGATGGTGTAGCAGTCGTCGTGGCGGTTTGAGTCTGCGACAGGGCATAGTCTGGACTCGACGCATGGTGAGTGCGAGCGGCTCACTACAGAGTGGCAGATCTTTGTTGCGAAAGGACTTTTTCAACAGATACAAAAAAGGCCACTCTTTCGAGTAGCCTTTTTTGATGTTTGGTTGCGGGAGCCGGATTTGAACCGACGACCTTCGGGTTATGAGCCCGACGAGCTACCAGACTGCTCCATCCCGCGTCTGTGTGGCGGCATTCTACAGGCGAATGGCGGGGTGTCAACCGTTAATCCTGAACAAGGCCAAATAAACGTTAAACAGCGTCAAACGGTCGCAGGGTTTGCCTAAGTTTCGGAATCGAAACGATTTCTCTTATTTACCCGTCCGGGTGTGAGGCGCGTGTGCGCATTCGAATCCATAAAACAGGCACGCACAAAAAAGGCCACTCTTTCGAGTAGCCTTTTTTGATGTTTGGTTGCGGGAGCCGGATTTGAACCGACGACCTTCGG
>NZ_JBWKOF010000014.1:143613-183623 GCF_059415945.1 Pseudomonas sp. GW821-FHT09H03
CGGGTTATGAGCCCGACGAGCTACCAGACTGCTCCATCCCGCGTCTGTGTGTCGGCATTCTACAGAGGAACGCCAGGGTGTCAACCTCAAATTCCAGTAAAACCTGTTTCTCTTCAATCGCTTAGCGATCTAATGAGGTGCTCGGTCGGGCTGTGACGCAGGTGCAGCAAGGGCTGTAGCTCTATTGCAGTGCGCGATTCGATTGAAAAAATAAATTCATCAGCGGCAATTCCTACAGTCACAAAAGAACATTCAGACCACTGGTGCTATATACAGGTGTCAGTGAGATACTGCATATCTTGCACACCCTGACGCCTTTTCTCCGCCATGAACACTGCTTTGATATGACTCAGCGAAAGATCATCCACGTCGACTGTGATTGCTTTTACGCTGCCATCGAGATGCGCGATGACCCGCGCCTGGCCGGAAAACCTCTGGCGGTGGGTGGCTCGGCGGATCGGCGCGGGGTGATTGCCACCTGTAATTATGAGGCGCGGGCATATGGCGTGCGTTCGGCCATGTCCTCGGGGCATGCCCTGAAGCTGTGTCCCGACCTGACCATCGTCAAGCCACGTATGGATGCCTATCGAGAAGCATCTAAGGAAATTCATACGATCTTTCGCGATTACACCGAGCTCATCGAGCCGCTCTCACTCGATGAGGCGTATCTCGATGTGTCGGACAGCGCGCATTTCGGTGGCAGCGCAACGCGTATTGCCCAGGACATTCGCCGTCGGGTCTCCAATCAGTTGCATATCACCGTGTCCGCCGGGGTGGCGCCGAACAAGTTTCTGGCCAAGATTGCCAGCGACTGGAGAAAGCCCAATGGTTTATTCGTCATCACGCCGGATCAGGTCGAGGATTTTGTCAGTGGCCTGGTGGTAAGCAAGCTGCACGGGGTCGGTAAAGTCACCGCCGACAAGTTGGGCAGGCTCGGCATTGTCGATTGCTCGCAATTGCGCGAGTGGGACAAGTTGGCGCTGGTACGTGAATTCGGCAGTTTTGGTGAGCGACTCTGGAGCCTGGCCCGTGGGATCGATGATCGCCTGGTACACAATGACAGTCGGCGGCAGTCGGTCAGTGTCGAAAATACCTACGACGTGGATCTGCCTGACCTGAAGAGTTGCCTGGAAAAATTGCCCGAGTTACTGGAAACCCTGGCGGGTCGCATGGCGCGGATCGACAGCAGTTATCGTCCGGGCAAGCCTTTCGTCAAAGTGAAATTCCATGACTTCACCCAGACCACGCTGGAGCAGGCCGGGGCAGGGCGGGATCTGGGGAGTTACCAGTTGATGCTGACTCAGGCGTTCAATCGCGGCGGCAAGCCGGTGCGGTTGTTGGGGGTCGGGGTGCGGCTGGAGGATTTGCGCGGTGGGTTTGAGCAGATGGAGTTGTTTGAGCGGTAAGTCTATGAAGTCAAAAGATCGCAGCCTTCGAAGGCTGCGATCTTTTTTCGGGGAGGGCGCTTAATTCGGCCGCGGATCCGCCACCAGTCGCTCGCCATCCTTGGTCAGTGACTTGAGGAATTCGGACTGCAATTCAGGATCATTGCGCGTCAATTCGATCAGGCTCTGTTCCAGTTCGCTGGCTTCTTCTTCAAGGCCCAGCTCCGACAGGCGTTTGACCCGGTGTACCCACTGGTTTACTTCGTCGCCTTCCAGGTCGTCATAGATCAGCCCGTGGGCTTCGTACAACTTGCTGCGCAAGGTGCTGCTGACCGCCAGTGATGAGTCGGTGTGCACGTCGTCCTGGACGTCTTCGACCTTGATCAGCAGTCGGCTCAGGTGATTGATGTCATGTTCGGCGAACGGGGTGTCCAACAGGTTCAGGCGCAGAACGCCGCTCTTGTCGGTGCTCAACTGGAACGTTTCCTTGCCGGCCTTGACCTCGACCGGACGCTCGCTCCAGGGCAGGCTGGAGTATTCGGTGCGTTTGTCGCGCTGAACCTCGTCGATACCTGCCAGGTTTTGCTGGGCGCGGCCATGAGATTGCACGTTCATGAACGGGTTGAGCCCGGCGAAACCGTAGCTGAGCCAGTCCCTGGTCACGCTGTCTGGCAGATTGCCGAGGGCAAACACATTGACCACGTTGGCACCGACGCCAGCCACCACGGCCACCGCGCCCAGCGGGATTTCGTAGACTTCCCGCCAGGGTTGGTAAGGCGTGTAGCGATCGTAGTGCCGAGTGACCTCGAATTCGGTGACTTCGAAGGTCTTCTGCTCTTGGATTTTCACTCGCCGTTGCGGCAGCTCAAGCACCTTGGGCTCGCCGACATCGATCTGCAGGCTGTGATCGAGCAATTTGCGCTCGATGCGTTCCTCGTGCTCGCTGCGTTGTGACATTTGATTGGCACAGCCGCTGACCAGCAGGGCGCCGCACAGGGCGGCACCACCGAGGCCTAAGGTGTTTCGCTTGAACATGACGTCTCTATATCTGCTATCAGCGGCGGATGCGGGCCTGAAGGAAAGGCAGCACGTCGGCGACCGGCAGCGCTTGCGCCTCGGCCTCGGTGCGGCTCTTGTATTCCAGGTTGCCTTCGGCAAGGCCGCGGTCACTGACCACGATCCGGTGCGGAATGCCGATCAGTTCCATGTCAGCGAACTTGATACCCGGGCTGGTTTTCTTGTCGCGGTCGTCCAGCAGCACTTCGAAGCCTGCGGCAGTCAGTTCTGCATACAGCTTGTCGGTGGCTTCGCGAACGAGGTCGGTTTCGTAGCGCAACGGCACCAGGGCAATCTGGAATGGCGCCAGGGTGTCGCTCCAGATGATCCCTTTATCGTCGTTGTTCTGCTCGATGGCCGCAGCCACCACGCGGGATACGCCAATGCCGTAGCAACCCATTTCCAGGGTTACCGGCTTGCCGTTCTCGCCCAGCACTTCGCACTTCATCGCCTTGCTGTACTTGTTGCCCAGCTGGAAGATGTGCCCGACTTCGATGCCGCGCTTGATTTCCAGGGTGCCCTTGCCGTCCGGGCTTGGGTCGCCGGCCACGACGTTACGCAGGTCGGCCACGGTCGGAACCGGCAGGTCACGCTCCCAGTTCACGCCGAAGTAGTGCTTGTCGTCGATGTTGGCGCCGATGCCGAAGTCGCTCATCAGTTCGACGGAGCGGTCGATGATGATGGGCAGTGGCAGGTTCAGCGGGCCCAGGGAGCCGGCGCCGGCGCCGATGGCGTCACGCAGTTCGGCGTCGGTCGCCATGACCAGCGGGCTGGCGACGCCAGGCTGGTTGGCGGCCTTGATTTCGTTCAGTTCGTGGTCGCCACGGATGATCAAGGCAATCAGCTTGCCCTCTTCTTCGGCGCGTACGATCAGGGTCTTGATGGTCTTTTCGATCGGCAGGTCAAAGCCTTCGACCAGTTGCGCAATGGTCTTGGCGTTCGGGGTGTCGACCAGGCGCAGCTCTTCGGTCGCAGCGGCGCGTGAGGATTCGCGCGGCACGGCTTCGGCTTTCTCGATGTTGGCGGCGTAGTCGGAACCGTTGCTGAAGACGATATCGTCTTCACCGGATTCGGCCAGCACGTGGAATTCGTGGGAGCCGGCACCACCGATGGAACCGTTGTCGGCTTCAACAGGGCGGAACTTCAGGCCCAGGCGGGTGAACACGTTGCAGTAGGCCTGGTGCATGCGGTCGTAGGTGACCTGCAGCGAAGGCTGGTCGGCGTGGAACGAATACGCATCCTTCATGATGAATTCGCGGCCGCGCATCAAACCGAAGCGTGGGCGGATTTCATCACGGAACTTGGTCTGGATCTGGTACAGGTTGATCGGCAGCTGCTTGTAGCTGCTCAACTCATTGCGCATCAGGTCGGTAATGACTTCTTCGTGGGTCGGACCTGCGCAGAAATCGCGGCCCTGACGATCCTTGAAGCGCAGCAATTCAGGGCCGTACTCTTCCCAGCGCCCGGATTCCTGCCACAGCTCAGCCGGTTGAGTGCTCGGCATCAACACTTCCAGAGAGCCGGCGGCGTTCATTTCTTCACGAACGATGGCTTCGACCTTGCGCATCACTCGCAAGCCCATCGGCAGCCAGGTGTACAGGCCCGAAGCAAGTTTGCGGATCATGCCGGCGCGCAGCATCAGCTGATGGCTGATCACGACCGCGTCGGAAGGCGTTTCTTTCTGTGTGGCGAGCAAAAATTGACTGGTGCGCATGGTTGGCCGTTATCGATTGCTGATGACGAGAAATGACGGAGCATTGTACGGGCGAGATCCGCTGGCGTACAGGCGTGCGGTCGGTGGTGTGGCAGGAGGGCGGGATTCACCCGCCCTGTTGCGAAATTTCCTGCGTGGAGGTCCTACGATTCTTCTGCGATCGGGGTCTGCAGCGGCTCCGGCGTCGGTGTCGGCCCGGCCCGGCGGCGCTCCTGATACCAGTGCAGGGCGATCAGCAGCAGCGTCGGAACCCCGAGCAGTGCAGTGATCAGGAAGAAGTTGTGGTAGCCGAATTTTTCCACCATGACCCCGGAGTAGCCGCCGATCAGGCGCGGCAGCAGCAACATGATGGAACTGAGCAGGGCGTACTGGGTGGCGGAGAACTTCAGGTTGGTCAGGCTCGACAGGTAGGCAACGAACGCCGAGGTGGCCAGGCCCGAGCTGAAGTTATCCAGGGAAATGGTGAGGATCAGCATGTTCAGGTTGGCGCCCATGTCGGCGAGCATCAGGAACAGGATATTGGTGCCCGCCGACGCGATGCCGCCGATGAACAGGATCGGCAGAATTCCGAATCGCACGATCAGCAGGCCGCCCATACCGGCGCCCACCAGGGTCATGATCAAGCCGAAGATTTTGCTGACGCTGGCGATCTGATCCTTGGAGAAGCCCTGGTCGATGTAGAACACGTTGGCCATCACGCCCATGACCGTGTCGGACATCCGGTAGGTCGCGATCAGCCCGAGCAGCAGCAGCGCTTGCCAGCGGTAACGCAGGATGAAGTCGTTGACCGGCGTCAGTACCGGCGCCAGGCCACGGCGACCCATGGCCGACAGGCACAGGGCGGTGAAGAGGGTGTAGAGGATCGCACGCAGGAAGGCGCGGTCTTGCAGCAGCAGGTCGAGCAGGCTCACGCCTCCGAACAGCACGCTGGCGAAGTCAGTGTTATAGAGCTGGGTGAACATCGCCGGCACCGAAACCAGCAGTACGATCAGGACGAACACCGACGCCAGTTGGTGCGCGAAGCTGTAGCGCCCGGCCTGTAGTTGGGTGCGCAATGGCACCGGCGGTTCGCGCATGAACAGGCAGGTCAGCAGCGCCGGGACCATCAGGACACCAAACAGTATGTAGGTGCCGGCCCAGGCGGAGTGTTGATAGTTGAAGCCGGTAGAGCCGAAACCTTCGGCGAAATACAGTGCGCCGGCGGTGGCCAGCAGTGCGGCGATGCGGTAGCCGGACATGTAACTGGCGGCCAGTGCGGCCTGGCGGTTGTCTTCGGCGATTTCCAGGCGATAGGCATCGACGGCGATGTCCTGGGTGGCCGAAGCAAAGGCGACGACGACGGCGATGGCGATCAGCCAGGACAGATGTTTTTGCGGGTCACAAAAGCCCATGCCGATCAGGCCGAGAATCACCAGCGCCTGGGACAATACCAGCCAGGATCGTCGGCGCCCGAGTTTGCCGAGCAGAGGCAGGCGCCATTGGTCGAGCAGTGGCGACCACACCCATTTGAAGGCGTAGGCCAAACCGATCAGGCTCGCATAACCGATGGTTTCGCGAGCCACACCGGCTTCGCGAAGCCAGACCGAAAGCGTCGAAAACACCAGCATATAGGGCAAGCCGGCGGCGAAACCAAGCAGCAACAGCACGAGTGTCGAGGGGCTGGCATAAGCGGCGAGCGCGGCGCGCCAGGTTTTACGGGGCATGGGCTGGAGTCTGCCTCAAGAAATACGGAAACAAAGCGCGCACTCTAACCGCTGTGCTCTACCGGGCGCCAGCCATGGCGCTGAATATCAACACGATTATTCAGGATGCTGATGCCTTCCGTGCGTAATCGTGCGCGCTGTTCATCCCCCGAAGGGCTGCCGGCCGGCAGGCTCAGGCGCCCACCAGCGCCCAATACGCGGTGCCAGGGTAATTTGCTGTCGTTGGGTAATTGGCTGAGTGTGCGCCCTACCCAGCGGGCGGCACGGCCCAACCCTGCCAGCTCTGCCAATTGACCGTAGCTCACGACTTTACCTTCGGGTACTTGCGCCAGCGTCAGGTACAGTGCCGTGCGTCGGATTTGCGCCGCGCTCTCGGGTTCGGTGGGTGAGTCAGTCACGTGCGTCAGTCCTGAAGAAATTTGCATTACCGTCTGTAGGGTAATTCGAGCATAGGCAGTTGAGAAATGAACTCAATGGAAATCGTCGGGTCAGTCCTTGCTAGTGCCTTATTCCTGCGGATAATGCCGATTTTTTTCGCGAACTTGAGCCTCTATTTGCTTATGTTGTCCAGATCCCTGCTGTGCCTCGCTGTCTTCAGTGCCTCCACTCCCTTGCTCGCCGATACCGTCTGGTTGAAGAACGGTGACAAGCTGAGCGGCAAGATCGTCCTGTTCGATGGTGGCAAGCTGGTGCTCCAGACCGAGTACGCCGGTTCAGTGCCGATCGACTGGAGCAAGGTGAAAACCCTGGAAAGCGATCAGGAGTTGCTGGTCAAACAGGATGCTTACACCGGTGAAAAAGCCAAATCGCTGAAAGCGGCAGATGACGGCAAGGTGACCCTGGCCAACGGTGACGCACCAAAAACCGTGGAGTTGGCGAGTGTTCAGCAGATTCTCAAGCCGAAACCTGTGGTCGAGGATCTGGTATGGAAGGGCAACGTCGACATGGCGCTGGATTATCAGCGCGCGGAAAATGACACCGATGACTACGACATCGATTTCAAGACCACTGCGCGCCATGGCCGTTGGCGACACATCGCCGAAGGTGAGTACAACCGGGAGTTCCAGGATGACGTGGTGACCACGGACAATTGGCGGGCCGAGTACGCCCTTGACCGCTTCCTGACTGACAAGTGGTTCTGGCAAGGTCGGCTGGTCTACAAGCGTGACAAGGTTGAAGATCTGTCTCGCCAGCGCACGGTCGGTACCGGTCCTGGTTATCAGTTCTGGGATGATGAACTGGGCGCATTCTCCCTTGGTTCGCTGGTCAACCGCACGGACTATGAATTTGCCGATGGCAACGAGGAAAACTTCTATTCCCTGGCCATGAAGTGGGATTACAACCGCTACCTGATTGGCAAGAGGGTGGAGTTCTTCACAAGTGGCGAGGTGGGCAAGCCGCTGTCGGGTGTGGCCGATTATGCCCTGGATGCTGAGATTGGACTGCGCTACAAGGTGACTGACTGGGCTTCGCTCAATCTAAAGGCGGAGCGCGACATCATCCACGGTACCGACGAGTCCGATCTGGACAAGACTCGCTACAGTGCCGGGTTTGGTGTGACCTGGTAAGGCTTTGAAAAAAAGATCGCGGCTTGGGCCGCGATTTTTTTCGCCCGGCAAAAACACACAGGCACAAAAAAGCCCCGCTGTTGAGGGCGGGGCTTTTTACTAAAGCAAGTACAAGTTAGATAACTTGAACTTCTTCAGCTTGCATGCCTTTCTGACCGCGGGTAGCGATGAAAGAAACCTGTTGGCCTTCTTTCAGGCTTTTGAAGCCGTCGGATTGGATAGCTTTGAAGTGAACGAACAGGTCGTCACCGGATTGTGGAGTGATGAAGCCGAAGCCTTTTTCATCGTTGAACCACTTAACGGTACCGGTTTGGCGATTAGACATGGTGTAACTCCTTGAACAAAGATAACTGCGACTCAGGAAGAACCCTGGCCGAGACTGAGTGCAAAGAGCAGGAAAAATTCTTGTAGATGGTTGGATCGAAATTCAACATATCGTGTAGAGATTCTCAGTGACACAAGCAGCACAGTGGCGCCACCTTAACCCTTTTTCCGGGACGTGCCAATGCTTCTTGTGCAGGTTTCTCTGTTTTAGGGATCGACGGTGTGTCGATTCGTCGCCAACGCAGGTAATTCCCGGATGTCCGGCGAGAATTGCAGCGTGGACTTTGAACCCGGCGGCGCGCCCCGGTAAGATGCCGGACAGATTTTTTCCACCTCGCTATTCAGGACACCCGCCATGAGCATCAAATCGGACAAGTGGATTCGCCGCATGGCGCAGGAACACGGCATGATCGACCCTTTCGTCGAGCGCCAGGTGCGTGGCAGCGACGATAGCCGTGTGATCTCCTACGGCGTGTCAAGCTACGGCTACGATGTGCGTTGCACCAATCATTTCAAGGTGTTCACCAACATCAACTCAGCCATCGTCGACCCGAAAAACTTCGATGCCGGCAGCTTTGTCGACGTCCACAGCGACGTGTGCATCATTCCGCCCAACTCCTTCGCCCTGGCCAGCACCGTCGAATATTTTCGCATTCCGCGTAATGTATTGACCATTTGCCTGGGCAAGAGCACCTATGCGCGCTGCGGCATCATCGTCAACGTCACGCCGCTCGAGCCTGAGTGGGAAGGCCATGTGACCCTGGAGTTCTCCAACACCACCAATCTGCCGGCGAAAATCTACGCGAACGAAGGCGTGGCGCAGATGCTGTTCCTTGAATCCGATGAAGAGTGCGAAGTGTCCTATAAGGACCGCGGCGGCAAGTATCAGGGCCAGCGTGGCGTCACCCTGCCTCGCACCTGAGTCAGCCGTCTGACAAGCAGGGGGAATTCTTCAGCGAGCGTACACTCTATGGAGTGTACTGCTCCGATCCGCGCCAGGCGGGTCGGACCACCGCTCAGGAGTGCCCCATGAAGATCAATCCGCTCATCAGTGCCGAACTGGCAAGGCTAGAACCCAATCAAGTGGGTGTTCTGGCCTGGTCGCTGCTGGCACATCCGCCCGTCAGCATGGCGGGGGGCATCCCGGGTCAGCCTGATCCCGATACCCCAAATGAACAGCCCACCGAACCCGGGGAGCCTACTCTGCCGGATGAGCCGCCACCTGCGCCTGTGGTCTGACCGAACACGGTCCTGTAGGCGCTGTCGAGTGCAACGAAGCTGCGATCTTTTGATCTTGATCTTTTTATAATCACCGAAGATCGCAGCCTCGTTGCACTCGACAGCTCCACGGGGAGTTGCCTGCGCAGACGTTTTTACTTCAGGTTGCCGCTGAGGAACTGCTTCAGGCGTTCGCTTTTCGGATTGCCCAGCACGTCGGCCGGCGCGCCTTCTTCCTCCACCAGACCCTGATGCAGAAACAGCACCTGGCTCGACACTTTACGAGCGAAGCTCATTTCGTGGGTGACCATGATCATGGTCCGGCCTTCTTCTGCCAGGCCCTGGATCACCCGGAGCACCTCGCCTACCAACTCCGGATCCAGGGCTGAAGTGGGTTCGTCGAACAACATCACTTCCGGTTCCATGGCCAGCGCCCGGGCGATGGCGACACGTTGCTGCTGCCCTCCGGACAGAAACGCCGGGTACTGGTCCGCCACCCGCGCCGCCAGGCCGACCTTGTCCAGATAGCGGCGGGCACGGTCCTCGGCTTCCTGCTTACTGCATCCGAGCACCCGACGTGGTGCCATGGTGATGTTTTCCAGCACCGTCATGTGGCTCCACAGGTTGAAATGCTGGAACACCATGGCCAGTCGGGTACGGATCTTCTGCAGTTCATCGGGGTCGGCTACGTGCATGCCGTGACGATCCTTGATCATGCGAATGTTCTGCCCGTCCAGACTCATGGCGCCGTCATTGGGCTGTTCGAGAAAGTTGATGCAACGCAGAAAGGTACTTTTGCCCGAGCCGCTGGCGCCGATCAGGCTGATGACGTCGCCCATCTTGGCCTTGAGCGAAACACCTTTGAGCACTTCATGATCGCCATAGCTTTTATGCAGGCCTTCGATGGTCAATTTGTACATGGGGCATGCATCCTCAAGGCGAAAGTAGGTAGCCGCTGCGATAGGCTTCGGTGCCCGCGACGTGGGCGATCACCATGCCGGCAGTGGCCATGCGGCGCAGCGAGCGGGCGTACATCAGCCCGGCTGTGGCGCAACGAACGGGGGTGACGAGATCGTTGATCGGGTCGATGACTTCGGCGATCAGTTGCCCGGCTTGCAGGTATTGGCCGGGCAGCGCGGTGAACACCAGCAGTCCGCCGACGGGAGTGGCCACAGGTTCCACAGCGGCCAGCGGTGTCGCGGGGTAGGGCAGGTCGGGCATGGGCGCGGGTTCGCCGGCAATCGCACCGAAATGGATCAGGTAGTCGATCAGTGCCTGGCAGTCGACGCTGGCCAGCGGGTGATTGACATCGCCCTGACCGCGCAACTCGACGGTGACCGAAAAGCTGCCTGGCGGGATCTCGAAATGCTCACCGAAACGTTCCTTCAATTGCCACCAGAGCAGGGTGAAGCATTCGTCGAACGACTGTCCGCCGGAGTCGGTCGCCAGCAGGCTGGCTTCGGCACCGATGTAGCGGGCCAGGGGCTCGACCTGCGGCCAGGCCTCAGGTGTGGTGTACAGGTGCGCAACTGCTTCGAAATCACAATGCAGGTCGAGCACCATATCGGCATCGCACGCCAGGCGTTGCAGGGTCAGGCGCTGGGATTGCAACTGGGTGTCGGCGCTCTGTCGGGCCAGTGCGTCGCGCAAGGTGCTGCGCACCAATTGCATATTGTGCTGTGGATCATCGGCGAGTTTGCCTTCGATGGTGTTGCCGACTTCTTCACTCAGGTCAACGAACCAGCGATTGAAATTCTGCCCGCTTTCCAGCTCATAGCGGCCCAGCGGTACATCCATCAACACCTGTTCCAGGCCCACCGGATTGGCGATCGGCACCAGCACGATTTCGCTGCGCAGGCGCCCGGCGGCTTCCAGCTCCGCCAGGCGCTGCTTGAGGTGCCAGGCCACCAGCATGCCGGGCATTTCGTCGGCGTGCAGGGAGGCCTGGATGTAGATCTTGCGGGTGGCCGGTTGCGGGCCGAAGTGAAAGCTGTGGATCTGTCGTGCGGTCCCCGGCAGCGGGGCCAGCAGGTCATGTATCTGGTGGCGCATCTCTTGTTCCCTGAAGCAGGATAAGTCCTAGTGGGTCGGCCCGAGAAAGGCCAGCCAGCGACGTTCGGCGAGGCGGAACAGGCCGACCAGCGCGAAGGTGACAGTCAGGTAGATCAGTGCGGCGATGCCGAACGACTGGAAAGTCAGGAACGTTGCCGAGTTGGCATCGCGAGCGACTTTCAGGATATCCGGGATGGTCGCGGTGAATGCCACGGTGGTCGAGTGCAACATCAGGATCACTTCGTTGCTGTAATAGGGCAACGAGCGACGCAGGGCCGAAGGCATGATCACGTAGGCATACAGCTTCCAGCCGGTCAGGCCATAAGCCTTGGCCGCTTCGACTTCACCATGGTTCATGCTGCGAATGGCCCCGGCGAAGATCTCCGTGGTGTAGGCACAAGTGTTCAGAGAGAAGGCCAGGATCGTGCAGTTCATCGCATCGCGAAAGAACGCATCGAGTACCGGCTGAGCCCGGATGGCGGCCAGGCTGTAGATCCCGGTGTAGCAGATCAGCAGCTGGATATACAGCGGCGTGCCACGGAACAGATAGGTGTAGAACTGCACCGGCCAGCGAATGTAGAAGTGCGGCGAGACCCGGGCGATGGACAGCGGGATCGACACCAGGAAGCCGATGAATATAGACGCGCTGAGCAGCCACATGGTCATGGCCAGGCCGGTGATGTGGTAGCCGTCGCTATAGAGGAAAGGTTTCCAGTATTCCTGCAGGAGTTCGATCATCGTACGGCCTCCCGGGTGCCCGCGGAGTAACGGCGTTCGAGCCAGCGCAGGATGAAGTTCGAGGCACTGGTGATCAGCAGGTAGATGAGTGCGGCAACCACGAGGAAGTAAAACAGCTGATAGCTGCTTTTGCCGGCGTCCTGCGCGGCCTTGACCAGGTCGGCGAGGCCGATGATCGACACCAGAGCAGTGGCCTTGAGCATCACCATCCAGTTATTACCGATGCCGGGCAGGGCATAGCGCATCATTTGCGGAAACACCACGATCCAGAAGCGCTGGCCGCGCTTGAGGCCATAGGCGGTGGCGGCTTCGACCTGACCCCGCGGGACCGCGAGGATCGCGCCGCGAAAGGTTTCGGTGAAGTAGGCGCCGTAGATAAAGCCCAGGGTAATCACCCCGGCGCTGAACGGGTTGATCTCGATGTATTCCCATTCCATGAAGTCGGTGAACGATGTCAGCCAGGTTTGCAGGCTGTAGAAAATCAGCAGCATCAGGACCAGGTCCGGAACGCCGCGAATCAGCGTGGTGTAGACCTGGGCGGGGACACGCATAAGCTTGAGCTTTGACAACTTGGCACTGGCGCCCAGCAACCCGAGCAACACGGCTACCAGTAGCGACAACGCCGACAACTTGATGGTCATCCAGGTGCCTTCCATCAGCAGCGGGCCGAAGCCCTGCAGGCTGAAGGCTGAGAGCCCCAGATTTTGTAAGAGGTTTTCGAACATAAATCAGCAACCTGATCAGATAAAAAATGCGCCCATCGCTAGATGGGCGCCGGGCATCATTTGCCGCTGTACAGATTCAGATCGCCAAAGTGTTTCTTCTGAATGGTGGCGTAGGTGCCATCATCGTGTAACGCTTTGATACCTTTATCCAAAAGTGCCTTGAGCTCGTTGTTACCTTTAGAGATACCGATCGCTGTTTTGGCCGGCAGCAATTCGCTGTCGACCGGCTTGCTGACTTCATAGCCTTCGCCTTTTGGCGACTTCAAGAAGCCCAGCTCAGCTTGCAGCATGTCCTGAATCGCCGCGTCGAGGCGACCGGACATCAAGTCGGCATACACCTGATCCTGATTCTGATAGGCCTGGGTTTTCACGCCAGCCTTGTCCAGCACGGCTTTGGCGTAGGCTTCCTGGATGGTGCCTTGCTCGTAGCCAACGGTTTTGCCTTTGAGGGACGCGACGTCTTCGCTCACACCGGAACCTTTCTTGAACACGTAGGCAGTCGGTCCGGAGAACAGCTCGCTGGAGAAGTCGATGACTTTTTCGCGGGCTGGGGTAACGGTCATCGACGAAATCACACCGTCGAATTTATTGGCCTTGAGGCCCGGGATCATACCGTCGAAGTCACTTTCGACCCATTTGCACTTGACCTTCAGCTCGGCGCAGATCGCGTTCCCCAGATCGATGTCGAAGCCCACCAGGCTGCCGTCAGCCGCTTTCGACTCGAACGGTGCATAGGAAGGGTCAACGCCGAAACGCAATTCCTTGTATTCCTTGGCCATGGCGGAGCCAGCAGCCATGCACAACGCCAGTGCAGAAAGGGTCAGCAATGCTTTTTTCATTATTCAATCCCTAAGAACCAATATGAGCGCTTATGGCGCAGTTTTATTGTTACTGGAAAGCGTAAGACCCATTGAAAGTAGCAATTTCCGAACCACAGTGGCGAACAAGCGTTTTAAAAGGTGCTTGATCAAAGGTCGGAGCGCGATTTATGCACGAAAACGAGCGCAGGGAAATGCCTGCACACATTTGGTTCGGTGCAAAGGCAAAAATGGCGTGTGGGTGACTCTGCCGAGCAAGTCCTGTAGGAGCGAGCCTGCTCGCGATGGACGTTAACGATAACGCGTGTTTACCCGATTAAACGCGGCGCGCTTGAGTCCATCGCCAGCATGCTGGCTCCTGCAAAGGGGGGCGGCTTGGGATTATTTTCCAGGCGTCAACGTCAGTCGCGCCGTGCCATACGCCTTGTCGTAATTTTGCGACTGCATCGGCAGGCTCATGTACTGCCCCTTCAACCACGGATCAATGCTGTTGAGGTAGTTAGGGCTCGCCGGATTGCCGGACTGGCCTGTGCCGTTCTGAGCCATCAGCGGCTCGGTCTGGCTGAAGTCGACGATAAATCGCATGGCTGGTGCCAGGGTGGTGTTGAAGTCCTGGCCCCAGGCGAATGCGGCAGTATTGAGGGTGCTCTGGTCGCCGCCGGCCGGCAGCGGCCCGCGCACGTTCTGGCCGCCGGCGTTTTTCCATTCGTAGCGATGCAGCTTGCCCCACTGCCAGGCCTTGTGATCGCCGCCCAGCAGGCTGTCGCCGGCGCTGATCGCGGCAGCCAGGCTGCGCGCGAGGATGGCCGGCTTGTCTTCCTTCTGTGCGGTGCGTACGTCATCCCAGAACGGACTGTCCTCGCGCGCCAGCAAATGATCGGCCTGGGCGGCATAGGACAACTTGCCGTTGGCGACAAAGGCTTGCCACGCCGGGCTGCTTTGCGGGCCCAGTTCATCGAGAAAAATCTGCTTGCTGCTTTCCTCAAGGAACAGCTCGTAGATCGCCGCGTCGGTGGAAGTCGCACTGACCTTGCCGTCGAATGCCATCAAGCGGCTGTAGGCCTCGCGGGCCTTGGCGCTATCGGCTGCCGGTAAAGCATTGATGGCCTGTTTCAGCGGCTGGGACATGCCTGGCGCTTCGAACATTTTCTTCAGTTTGGCGGCGAACGTTGTGGTCTGGTCGTACTGCATGGCGATCATGCTGCGACTGTCGTGTTTGCCTGCGCCGGCCAGTTCGGCCATGCGCTCGCCACGTTCCGGAGCCGCCCACGAGTTGGACAACTGCATGCCGTAGCCATGGGGAATGACCCGCTGGTTGGCGGTGCCGAGCCAGCCCTGGGCCGGGTCCTGATCGTAAGGATGGAGCATCGGGTCGGCGTAACCGTCCCAATCGTAGCGCCCCTCGGAGCCGGGCGATGGCAGCAGGCCTTCACCTTCGCGGCGGTTGGGATAGCGACCGGTGACTTGCCAGCCGATATTGCTGGCGTCGGCGAACACCAGGTTCAGTGCGATGGCGCGAATCTCGCGGCTGGCATCCGAGGCTTTCTCGACGCTCTGGGCGCGGGTCAGGTCGAACAACGCATCCAGGGTTTTGTCGTCGGTGAAGCCCGGCGTCTGCAAGGCCAGACCGAAACCATTGGCCAGAGCTGTGCCTTGGGCGCTGTTGAGCAGCGGGCCGTGACGGGTTTCGTACACGGCTTCGCGAATCGGTCGCTGGCCTTTGACGAAGTAAGTTTCGTTGCGCACGATCGCCGGCTGCCATTTGCCGTTGGTTTCGTAGGTCAGTGCGTTGCCCTGGCGCTTGATTTTCTCCAGGAACAGATCCTGGTTATCGCCCATGACCGACGTCATGCTCCACGCCACTTTGCCGTTGAAACCACCCAGAACCATCGGCAAGCCGGCGATGGTCACGCCAGAAGCTTGATACTTCGGCGCGCGGATCTGCACGTAGCTGAACAACGACGGCACGCCCAGCGGGCCATGGCTGTCGCTGGCCAGCAGGCTTTTGCCACTGCGGCTGCGTTGCGGGGCGATGGCCCAGTTGTTCGACGAGGTGGCGCCCAGCAGGTTCAGGTCAGACAGTTGCCCCGTGGCTTTACTGATTTGCGTCAGCCCCGGGATTTGCCCGTTGAGCTTGATGCCCTGGAGTTTTTCGCTTTCGGCCAGCGGCAATTTTTCGTCGGGGGCGGAGGGGCTCAACCAGGCCAGTTTGTCGGTGGTGACAGTTTGCGCCAGCACCAGCGAGGCAATTTCTTCCGGCAGGTTGGCCGACTGGCTGAAGTTCAGCAGGCAGAAAATCAGCGCCGAATCCTCCGGCTGCCAGTATTCAGGCTTGTAGCCGGTGGCAACGAGGTCCGCTGGCAGTTTGTCGCGGTAACGGAAAAGGTAGGCGTTGACCCCGCGGGCATAGACTTCGAAGAAGCGTTTGAGGCGCGGCGAAGAGGCCTTGTACAGCTCGCCGGCGCTTTTCTTCAGGTTGACCGCACGCATGTAGCGGTCGGCATCCAGCAGATCCGCACCGGACATTTCGGTCAAACGGCCCTGGGCCAGCAGGCGCAGGGTGACCATCTGCGTGATGCGATCGCTGGCGTGCACGTAACCGAGGGCGAACAGGGCGTCGTGGAAGCTGCTGCTTTCGATCAACGGCATGCCCATGGCATTGCGCCGCACCGAAACGTTCTGCGCCAAACCTTTGAGCGGCTGTACGCCGGAGGCCGGCGGGAGGGTGTCCTGGGCATTGAAAGTCTGACAACCGGTCAGGCTCAAAACGCCAGCGACTGCTGCGGCAACGCCGAACCGGGGTAGAAAATGAGTAAGGGCTGGCGAGGCCATGGCAAAGCTCCTGCGGGGTGGTAGCGCAATAAAGGCGCTACGTTAGTGAGCAGGCGATGGCCGCGCAAGCGGGGCAAGAAGTTATTTCAGGATTTGTCAGATGAAGCGCAAAAATATCGCGCTTGTCAGTCACGGGGAGTAATGCTGAAGTGGAGCAAATCCAATGATTGTGCATGAGTACAGTAGGCATGGAGCTCCAGGCAAACGCAGCGCTGATCATCATCGATCAACAAAAAGGCATCCTGCATCCGCGGCTCGGTCGGCGAAATAATGCCCAGGCCGAAGAACGCATGCTGGAGCTGCTGGGGCAATGGCGGCGCAGCGCTCGGCCGGTGATTCATGTGCAGCACTTGTCCCGGTCAGAAGATTCGGTGTTCTGGCCGCAGCAATCGGGAGTTGAATTTCAGCAACGTTTTGCGCCACAACACGGGGAATGGCTGATCCAGAAGCAGGTTCCGGACGCGTTTTGCGCCACCGGGCTTGAGGCGAAGTTGCGCGATGCACAGATCGGGCAGTTGATCATCGTCGGCGTGGCCACCCACAACTCGGTGGAATCCACGGCGCGTACGGCGGGCAACCTGGGGTTTGATGCCTGGGTGGTGGAGGATGCGTGCTTTACCTTCGACAAGGCCGACTACTTTGGTAAGGCGCATTCAGCCGAGGAGGTTCATGCAATGTCGCTGGGGAATTTGCATGGCGAATATGCAACGGTCGTCAGCACCGGGCTCATTCTGAAAGCTGGCCGGTAACCAGCGCGAGCCAGTTCGCCGCAAAGGGATTGCCAGCTCCCACAGGATCGACGGTGAACACAGGTCCTGTGTCAGGCGCAGTTCACTGTGGGAGCGGGCTTGCCCGCGAAGGCGATTCAACAGGCGAAGCAGACCTTCGCCCGAAGCATCAAGCGCCGTGGCACTTCTTGAATTTCTTGCCGTTGCCGCATGGGCACGGATCGTTGCGGCCAACGTCTTTCAGGGCGTTGCGCACCGGCTCCTGGTGAGCGTGGCCGCAATTCGGGCCATGGACATGGCCGTGGTCGTGATCATGATGATGGTCGTGATCATGATCGTGGTTGCAGTCAGGGCCATGGACATGAGGTTGCTGGGTCATCGGGGTTACTCCGGAATTAAATCGGCGGGGATTATCACGCCATTACGCGCCAGGTGCACGTAGTGGGCGATGAATAAACCGGTTTCCATTTCACCGTCCAGACGATAGGGAATGGACTTCTTGGGATTTTTCAGGTGTTTGACCAGGTCACGGACCTTTGGCCACAGGTTCGTGCGGATCGGCACCTTGAAATAGGCGCTGTGTTTGGGGCCGACGGTAAACCAGTGTTCGTACTCGCCTTCGGCCAGCAAAATGTCCGCCAGATGAATGCGGTATTCCAGGCCGCGTACGGTCAGGTCGCTGTCATTGGGATTGTCGACGCGAAAGTGCAGGATGAATTTCTGATCCAGCAGTCTGGCGCGCACGACTTCGACCCTGACCAAATGAACCTCGGGCTCCAGAGCATCGTCGCTGAACCATGACGCACAGCCACTGAGCCCCAGGAACAGGAGCAGGGCGAACAGATGAAACGCGGTAGGCCGGATGGTCATGGTGGTGGTTCTCCCTTGCCCCCCAGTCTAGCCGCTGAATGTCACATCAAACGCTGAAGTAACCCGCGCAACACTTTTTGAATTTCTGTCCGCTGGTACACGGGCAGGCATCGTTGCGACCCGCTTTGAGCGCTACGGTAGGGTCGATGAAATACCAGTGCCCGGCGTTCTGCACGAACGATGAACGCTCGCGATGGCTGTGCTCGCCGGTGCTGTCATGCCAGCGCGCGGTGAAGGTCACGAACGCATGTTCGGGCTGACCGCCGAGGACTTCGGAGCTTTCCACCTCAAGCCCCAGCCAGGTGCTTTGGGCGCTCCAGTCGCTGATCGATTGACGGTCCAGGCCAGCTTGTTGCGCGGGCAGGGTGGTCGCCACCAGGTAATCGACCAGGCCCAGCACATAGGCGCTGTAACGCGAACGCATCAAGGCTTCTGCGCACGGAGCCGGATGGCCGGCGTGATAATGACCGCAGCAGGCGTCGAGCAGGGTACCGCTGCCGCAAGGGCAAATGGGTGTACTCATTGCGTTACCACCAATATTTCCCGAAGTTTTCCGGATTGGCCCAGAAGCGAGAATTAAGCCAGTCGGGCACTTGTTTGTATTCAAGCAGATCGTAAGTGAACAAGGTCAATTGCTGTTCTTCGCGCTCAAAGCGCTCGCTGGCTTGCAGGGCCAGGGAAAAAAAGTCGGTCTCCTGCCAACCACAGGCTGCCAGATCCGCCAGCACCGCGATACGGCTGGCATTGAGATTTCGAATGCCGCCCAACAGGTTCAGGCCTTCGCGCTTGGGCAGATGCTCCAGGCAATCGACCACCAGCGCCAGGTCGAAGCGCCGGGCTGCCAGCTCGGCAGGCAGTGCTCCGGGCGGGGCGCAGGCGACGCAGCTGTCCGGGTGCGCGAGTTTGAAAGCCTCCAGCGCCGGGAACTCGCTGGCGCCAATCAGCAAGAGGCGCGCAGGTGCGTAGCGGTCCAGTAAGGCGGCCAGTGCCTGTTGCGGCGTGCGTGAAGAAATACCTGCAGTCATCAAAGTTCCTCAATCAGATCTGCCAAGACTAGCCTGCCTGAACGTCCGGGCCTAGAGCGTCTGTTCGGCATAACCAGGAACCTGTCGTAAATACACTGTTAAACAGCCTGACCCTTTTCTGGCGGAGTTTAATACTCGGGTCTTTACTAGGTGAATCGGTTCTAAGCCGATCCCTCAGGAGAAAACTAGATGAGCATAGTTCGGACAGCATTACCCTTGGTTCTGCTCACCAGTGTGTTGACTGGTTGTGCAGGTTTGCAGAAAACCGACTGGCCGACCTGTGCGGCGGTCGGAGGTGTCGTGGGTGCGGGCCTCGGTGCGACCGAAAGCTCGGCATGGGCCGGTTATGGCGCGCTGCTGGTGGGCGGCACGGCCGCAGCCTATTGCTGGGTTCACGGTGATGGCGACGAAGACGGCGATGGTGTGCCGGACAGCCGCGACAAGTGCCCTGGTACGCCTAAAGGCGTAACGGTAGATGCTAACGGTTGCCCACCACCTGCTCCGGTGGTTGAAGAGGCGGTCGTGGTCAAGGAAGAAACCATCGTTATTCGCGATGTTCACTTCCAGTTCGACAAAGCTACGCTCACCGAGTCCGACAAGCAGGTTCTCGACAAGATTGCCACGCGCTTGAAAGCGGAAGCTCCTACTGCTCAATTGACCGTAACCGGCCATACCGACAGCGTGGGTAGCGATACTTACAACCAGAAACTGTCGGATAAACGCGCCCACTCTGTGGTTGAGTATCTCATTGAGAGCGGCGTGCCACGCAGTAACTTCGTGTCCGTTGTGGGTGCCGGTGAAAGCCAGCCGGTTGCCGACAACTCCACCGCTGACGGCCGTGCACAGAACCGTCGCACCGAAATCAAAATTAACCGCTAACCCCCTCGCATCCGCGGCTTGTGCAGTCGCGGATGCGGGTCTTTACTCCTGTGTAACCGGTATTGGCCGGATACACAGGAGCTTTCAATATGATCGTTCTCACAAGGACCGTCCTTCCGGTTCTACTAATAGGCAGCCTGCTGACCGGCTGCGCTACTCACAGTGATGGCACTGCCCCCCTCAATCAAAGAACCTGGCCTATCTGCAGCCTTATCGGCGGCCTGGTCGGTGGAGGCCTGGGCGCGATTGAAAGTGCCGGTTGGGCCGGTGGCGGCGCGGCGCTCGGCGTTTTGGCCGGCGGCTTGATCTGCTATGCCCAGGATGGTGACGAAGACGGCGACGGCGTGTTCGACCGCCGTGACCGCTGTCCCGATACACCAGCCGATACCCCGGTCGAACATCACGGTTGCCCGTTGCCACAGTACCCTGTTGCGCAACCTGCCGAACCGGTGCCAGTCGAGGTCATCACCCTCAGCGATGCTGGCGATGTACTGTTTGCCTTCGACCAGTCCGACCTCACGCCTGCGGCCAAGAGTCAGTTGGACGACCTGATGGGCAAGCTGCAAGACGCCAGCGTGGTGAGCATCAAGGTAGTTGGTCATACCGATAGCGTAGGTTCGGACGAGTACAATCAGGGCTTGTCGGAGCGGCGCGCCAGCAGCGTGGCCGATTATCTCCTGAGTCAGGGGGTGGCGCCGAACAAACTCACCAGTGAAGGCAAGGGCGAGAGTCAGCCGGTGGCTGACAACGAAACAGATGAAGGCCGCGCGAAAAATCGTCGCGTAGAGCTGCACATCAACCGCTGAGCCTTGAAATAGAGCCGTCGCACGTTAATTTAACGCGTGGCGACGGCCGTTCGGCGGCCTCCATGAAGATATTTCCGTTGCCCTCTGGCTTATCCCGCGTGGAAGCCGTTACTGTGCGCGCAAAGAATAATATTTGTTGGGAGCGCGTATGAAGGTGTTATGGGGGCTGGGCAAGTTATTGACCCTGCTGTTCTGGCTGGTGGTGCTGGTCAATCTGCTCGTGCCGTTCAGCTATCCGCTGCACCCGTTGGTCAATCTGGCCGGCGGCTTCCTGGCATTCATCCATCTACTGGAAGTGCTGCTGTGCAACCGCAGCCTCAAAGGGCGCGCCCATCCCTGGCTTGACCGTCTGAAGATCGTCATTTTCGGCGTATTCCACCTGCAAACCATTCCGGCTCCTGCCACATCGAAGGCTTCCCATGCGTAAACTCTGTCTGCTTGCCGCTCTCGTAAGTCCATTGGCCAGCGCACAGGTGGTGAGCGTCGAAACCAATTCGCTGATGCGCCTGCCCAACACCGCCAGCACCCTGCAACTGGAGCGCCTGGAAGTGGCGGACTACGGGACGTTGCTGATTCCTGCGAACGTAACCGAAGTCACAGTGGGTGAACTGCACCTGGGCCACGAAGCGCGGATCGCCATCGTGCCCGGCGAACAGGCGCTGGCGCTGAAGGTGCATCGGGCCGACCTTGCCGAAGGCAGCCAGATCACCGCGCGGGGTGCGCCGGGTACGTACGAGAAGGCTGCCCGTGCCGGGCGAAGTATTGATGTGCAGATAAAGTCACTGAATGCACCGCAATTGTTGGTCGATGCTCGCGGTGGCGCGGGCGCGCCGGGGTTTGTCGGCCTCGACGGTGCCAACGGGCAGGCCCCGGGCTGCACCTGGGGCCAGGCCGGTCGCGGTGCTGATGGCAGCGATGGCAGTAACGGCCAGCCGGGGGCACCAGGCGCGCTGGTTAAACTGGCAGTGCCGCACGACTATCCGGCAGAACGCATCAAGGTCCAGGTGGCCGGCGGTGCCGGTGGTGCAGCCGGCCCTGGCGGCAAGCCGGGGGCGGGTGGCAAGGCCAAGGGCTGTCTCATTTATAACGCCGATGGCGGCAAGAGCGGGCGCCCTGGTGCCGATGGTCAACCCGGGCCTGAAGGCGCGCCGGGTTCGGTGACGGTGCAGCGGTTGTAACCTGTTCCTTCGCGGGGCTTTTGTGGGAGCGAGCCTGCTCGCGATGGAGGCCAGCGATGGCCTGCACTGTCTGGATAACAGCGGTGAGTTTGAGAACATCGCGAGCAGGCTCGCTCCCACAGTAATTCGCTGTCGGTGGGAGAGAGCCGGGTCAGGAGCAGCTTTTAAAGCGTCGGGCGTGCCGCGGCAATTGCAACCAGCACCAGACCAACCAATAAATTGATCCCCACCAATCGACGAATCCGCCCCAGCACCGCCGCACCTGCCGGCCAATCCTGTGCGGTTACCGCCGTACGCAGTTCCGGCAACATCAGCGCCTGAATACGGATAAACAGCGCCGTCATTACCACATACAAACCCATCATTACCTGCACATAACGTGGCGCGGCTTCAAAACCGTTGAACTGCATGTGCAGCATGCCCACGCCGCTGACAGGCAGCAGTATCACGGCTGCCCAGACCCAGCGGAAAAACCCCGGGAACACTTCTACCCATAACTTGAGCCGGGCAGGGCCCTCCAGCGCCTTGACTGCCGCAGGGCGCAGGACCATCCAGGCGAAAAACATGCCGCCGACCCAGACCAGTGCGGCGAGGACATGCAGGGTGTAAACGATGCCAAAAGGTGTCATTGGGGTACTCCGTTCTGCGCAGGATTCATTAGCGGGGTATGATAGCGGCCGAACCGAACCACTGAAAATTTATCCAGCGTTTTTTGCGCCCGACAATTCATGATCAGCACTGAACTCAAAACCACGATCCAGGGCGCCTACTCGCGTTTTCTCGAAGCCAAGAGCCTCAAGCCGCGCTACGGCCAACGCCTGATGATCGCCGAAGTCGCCAAGGTTCTCGGTGACATCGACACCGACGATGAAGGCCGGCGCAGTGGCGAGCCCGCGATTGTCGCGGTGGAAGCCGGCACGGGTACCGGCAAGACCGTGGCCTACAGCCTGGCGGCGATTCCCACGGCCAAGGCCGCCGGCAAGCGCCTGGTGATCGCCACGGCCACCGTGGCCCTGCAGGAGCAGATCGTCTACAAGGACTTGCCCGATCTGATGCGCAACAGCGGGCTGAACTTCAGCTTCGCCCTGGCCAAGGGACGCGGGCGCTACATGTGCCTGTCCAAGCTCGACATGTTGCTCCAGGAAGGTCATGCGCAAACCGCTACCGCGCAGTTGTTCGAGGAAGAGGGCTTCAAGATCGAGGTCGATGAGGCCAGTCAGAAGCTGTTCACCAGCATGATCGAGAAGCTCGCCGGCAATAAATGGGACGGCGACCGCGACAGTTGGTCCACGGCGCTTGAAGATGCAGACTGGGCACGCCTGACCACCGATCACAGCCAGTGCACCAACCGTCATTGCCCGAACTTCGGCCAGTGTGCCTTCTACAAGGCCCGCGAAGGCATGGGCAAGGTCGACGTGATCGTCACCAACCACGACATGGTCCTGGCTGACCTGGCCCTGGGCGGCGGCGCAGTGCTGCCGGACCCGCGCGACACCATCTATGTGTTCGACGAAGGCCATCACCTGCCGGACAAGGCCATCGGCCATTTCGCCCATTACACCCGCCTGCGCTCCACCGCCGACTGGCTGGAAACCACCGCCAAGAATCTCACCAAGCTGCTGGCCCAACACCCGTTGCCGGGCGATCTGGGCAAGTTGATCGAACAGGTGCCGGAGCTGGCACGGGAGATCAAGACCCAGCAGCAGTTCATGTTCACCGCCTGTGAACAGGTTGCCGATTTCAAGCCCGGCGAAGATGTTGAAGGTCGCGAACGACCTCGTCATCGCTTTGTCGGCGGGGTGATTCCCGAACACATGCGCGAGATGGGCGTCGAGCTGAAGAAGGGTTTCGCGCGCCTGACCGATCTGTTCACCCGCCTTACCGAGTTGCTCAAGGAAGGCATGGACGGCGAGGTCAACATCGGCATCGCCAGCAACCAGGCCGAAGAGTGGTATCCATTGTTCGGCAGCCTGCTGTCGCGCTCATCCGGCAATTGGGAGTTGTGGGTCGCGTTCACCGCTGAAGACCCGGAAGACAACCCGCCGATGGCGCGCTGGCTGACCCTGGCCGAAAGCGGTTCGCTGTTTGATATCGAGGTCAACGCCAGTCCCATCCTCGCGGCGGAAATGCTGCGGCGCAATCTGTGGAACGTGGCCTATGGCGCGCTGGTGACGTCGGCGACCCTGACCGCGCTGGGCACCTTCGATCGCTTTCGCATGCGTGCCGGCCTGCCAAAAAAAGCCGTGACCGCCGTGGTCCCGAGCCCCTTCCATCACGCCGATGCCGGCGTGCTGCGAGTGCCGAACCTAAACGCCGACCCCCGTGATGCGGCGGCTCACACTGCGGCAATCATCCGCGATCTGCCGGAGCTGGTCGAAGGCTCGCGGGGCACGCTGGTGCTGTTCTCTTCGCGCAAGCAGATGCAGGACGTATTCGACGGCCTGGACCGCGACTGGCGCAAGCAAGTGTTCATTCAGGGCAACCTGTCGAAACAGGAAACCCTGAACAAACACAAGGCGCGGGTCGATGGCGGGGATTCCAGCGTTCTGTTCGGACTGGCGAGTTTCGCCGAAGGGGTCGACTTGCCGGGCGCCTATTGCGAACACGTCGTCATCGCCAAGATTCCGTTCTCGGTGCCCGATGATCCGGTCGAAGCGGCCCTTGCCGAATGGATCGAAGCCCGTGGCGGCAATCCGTTCATGGAAATCTCCGTGCCGGACGCCTCGCTGAAACTGGTGCAGGCCTGCGGGCGCTTGCTGCGCACCGAAGAAGACCGCGGCACCATCACTTTGCTTGACCGGCGCCTGGTCACCCAACGCTATGGCAAAGCGATCCTCAACGCATTGCCTCCCTTCCGACGCGAAATTTCCTGAGTAACCGGTGGGCGGTTTTGCCCACCGCGTTGTCTATCTCTCAGCCATCTTTATTTCGCAGGCCCATTGAAGGTCGTTAGGGAGAATTTCGTTCTCATGATTCGCCGTTCGTTACCTGCCGTTTTTGCCCTGTTGTTCGCAACGCCCCTGTTGGCCGCACCCGCAGGCCCGCAAACGCTATTCAACTTTGTGCGCCCCGCCGATGTGGTCCAGGTGGCGACTCAGGACGCCAGCCTGCCGCAATCCAACGCTGAACAGACCCCGGAAGGCGAAGTGCTGCGCCGGGTAACGTTCAATCCGGTGGCGCGCCCGACCCTGCGCCTGACTCCGCAAACCGGTGCCTGGGACTGGTCCGGGTCGAGCGTCATGAGCCTGCGGATCCAGAACGCCATGAACTGGGCCGTGACCCTGTACGTGACCATCCAGAGCAATGATGGCAAGACCCTGACCAGCCGCGTCGATCTGCCGGCCGGGCCCGCGCAGACCTTGTTGGTGCCGCTGCAACCAGCGTCGCCGCTGAATCAGGGCATGAAAGCCGGGCCGCCGATGCCAATGACCGTCGAAGGCCAGCGCATCCTGCTGGCCAGCAGTGCCGGGGAACTGGACGCCCGGCAGGTGGTGTCGGTCAGCCTGTCGATGGATCAGCCGCAAGCCGCACAAAGCATACTGCTGGAGCGCTTCGGCGTGCAGGACGGCGAGTCGATCAGCCGGGCTGTATACGGTGGGTTGGTCGATGCCTATGGCCAGTCGACCCGCGCCCGGTGGCCGGAAAAAATCAGCAACGATGAGCAGCTCAAAGGCGCCGCTGCCAAGGAGCAGCAGCAACTGAAAATCTGGTTGGCCGAGCGCGAGAAGTCGCCCCTGGACAAATTCGGCGGCTTGACCACTGGCCCGGTGTTCAGGGCCAGTGGGTTCTTCCGCAGTGAAAAGCGTGATGGGCGCTGGTATCTGGTGACTCCGCAAGGGCACCCGTTCTACTCGCTGGGGGTCAACACCGTCACCCCGGACGTCAACCAGACTTACGTCGCCGGTCGCGAGTGGATGTTCGAATCCTTGCCCAAGGCTGACGAAGCCTTGGCCCGTCACTACGGTGAAGGTGACAACCGCGGCGGCAACGGTGCCGACCAGGGCCGTGGATACAACGCCGGGCGCTGGTACGATTTCTACGGCGCCAACTTGCAGCGCTTGTATGGCAACCCCTGCGCATTGGGCAGCGATACCAAGGCCGGTGTCGCCGAGGCAGCCAAGGCAGACGCGGTCGAAGCGACGGCAGACAAGGCTGGTGCGCAACCCGTGGTGCCATCGAGCGCCGAGGCCGGTGTCGCGGAAGTCGCCAAGGCCGACGCCGCCCAGGCAACGGTGGCAAAAGCAGTCGAGCAGTCACCAGCCGAACCTTGCAAAGCCGAGTTTGACCAGCAACGCTGGGCCAGCCATACCCTGGATCGCCTGCAAGCCTGGGGCTTCAATACCGTCGGCAACTGGAGCGCTCCAATGCTGGCCGGGGCGGACCGCGTCCCTTACACCTTGCCACTGTCGATCGTCGGCGACTACGCCAGCATCAGTACCGGTACCGATTGGTGGGGCGGCATGCCTGACCCGTTCGACCCGCGCTTTGCCATGGCTACCGAGCGCGCCGTGGCCATCGCCACCCGCGATCATCGCGACGACCCGTGGCTGATCGGTTACTACGCCGACAACGAACTGGCCTGGGCCGGTCCCGGCGATGACCCCAAAGCCCGTTATGCCCTGGCTTACGGCACCTTGAAGATGACCACCGACGTGCCGGCCAAGCGCGCATTCCTCAAGCAGTTGCGCGACAAATACCGCAACCAGGCAGGCCTGTCGAAAGCCTGGGGTATCGACCTGCCAGCCTGGGAGCTGATGGAAGACCCGGGGTTCAGTGCGCCGTTGCCGAGCGCCGAGCATCCGGAAATCGAAGCCGACTTCAAGTACTTCCAGAAGGTCTTCGCCGACACCTACTTCAAGACCATCTCCGATTCACTCAAGTGGCATGCGCCGAACCAGATGCTGCTCGGCGGCCGGTTTGCCATCAGCACCCCGGAAGCGGTGGAGTCTTGCGCGCAGTATTGCGACGTATTGAGCTTCAACATGTACACCCTGCAGCCCCATGATGGTTACGACTTCACCAGACTGCGCAGCCTCGACAAACCGGTATTGATCACCGAGTTCAACTTCGGCTCGGCGGACCGCGGCCCGTTCTGGGGCGGCGTGACACAATTGGCCAAGGAAGAGGACCGTGGCCCGGCCTACGCGAACTTCCTCAAGCAGGCGCTGAGCGAACCGTCGATTGTCGGCGTGCATTGGTTCCAGTACCTCGATCAACCCGTGACCGGACGCCTGCTCGATGGCGAGAACGGTCATTTCGGGCTCGTGGGCATTACCGACTTGCCGTTCCAGGGCTTTGTCGAGAGCGTACGCAGGAGCAACCTGGCGACCGCCGACCAGATGGGCAAAGAAGCCGAGAAGGCCGCAGCCGAGGTCGACAAAGCGAGTCACGATGCCGAGGGCGGGCGCAAAGCCGAAGCCGGCAAAGGGCCGGGGAAGGGCGTTGGTGGGCATTCCGGCAAAGGTCACTGAAAAGATCGCAGCCCGCAGCTTCTGTAGGCGCTGGCGCAGGCGGCGATCTTTTGATCTTGCCCTTGAATCAACCGCCCGGCCAAACCCTGTTCCCAAAACCCTCAAGGGCTGGAACAATGCCCACCACTTTTGTAGAACGTTTATCCAGGGAGTTGCGGGTGCAGATTCAGGGTCATTACGAGCTTAAGTTCGAGGCAGTGCGCGAAGCGTTTGCAGCGTTGTTCGACGATCCTCAGGAGCGTGGCGCAGCGTTGTGCATCCAGGTCGGCGGGGAAACGGTACTGGACCTCTGGTCTGGCACTGCCGACAAGGATGGCGCCGAGGCCTGGCACAGCGACACCATTGCCAACCTGTTCTCCTGCACCAAGACCTTCACTGCCGTCACGGCGCTGCAACTGGTGGCCGAAGGCAAGCTGCAACTGGACGTTCCGGTGGCGCGCTACTGGCCCGAATTCGCCGCGGCCGGCAAGGAATCGGTGACCCTGCGCCAACTGCTTTGCCATCAGGCCGGGCTACCGGCGTTACGCGAGTTGCTGGCCCCCGAAGCCCTTTACGACTGGCCAACCATGGTCGACGCCCTGGCCGCCGAAGCACCATGGTGGACACCGGGTGAAGGTCACGGTTACGCGGCAATCACCTACGGCTGGCTGGTCGGCGAGTTGCTGCGCCGGGTCGACGGTCGCGGGCCGGGTGAGTCGATCGTGGCGCGAGTCGCCAAGCCGTTGGGCCTGGATTTCCATGTCGGTCTGGACGATGCAGAGTCCCATCGCGTGGCGCACATCGCGCGCGGCAAGGGCAATGTCGGCGATGCCGCGGCCCAGCGCTTGCTGCAGGTGACCATGCGCGAACCGACGGCCATGACCACTCGGGCGTTCACCAACCCGCCGTCGATCATGACCAGCACCAACAAGCCGGAGTGGCGACGCATGCAGCAGCCGGCGGCCAATGGCCATGGCAATGCGCGCAGTCTCGCCGGGTTCTATGCCGGCCTGCTCGATGGCAGCCTGCTGGAAAGCGAAATGCTCGATGAGCTGACCCGCGAGCACAGCATCGGCGAAGACAAGACTTTATTGACCCGCACCCGTTTCGGTCTGGGTTGCATGCTTGATCAACCGAATGTACCCAACGCCACCTTCGGCCTGGGTTCACGCGCGTTCGGTCATCCTGGGGCTGGTGGCTCCATCGGTTTTGCCGATCCGGAGCACGATGTAGCCTTTGGTTTTGTGACAAATACCCTGGGACCGTACGTCTTGATGGACCCGCGTGCGCAAAAGCTGGTGCGGGTTCTGGCCACCTGTCTGTAAAACCTGCTCGAGGGTTCCAGGGCTGGAACCGGAAAGCTTTTTGAGTTTCAAAGCGTCTGTTTATCCGGGCCGAACCGGTCTGATTTTTCATTACTCGATTTTTGTGGATATCCAATGTCATCTAAACCAACGCTCGCTTTGGCCCTGTGCTTCGCTATTACCGGTTGTGCACAGACTCCACAAAAAGATTCCGATGGCGGCAGCTGGTGGCCGTTCGGTTCCACCGAGAAAGTCGCCGCCAAAGAGCCGGCCCCGGCGCCTCAGAACCCTTTCGTAACCACTCCGGTGGCGAAGACTGAAAGCGCCAGCCACTGGTACTGGCCGTTCGATTCCGACGACAGCGCCGACAAGGCTGCGGTCAAGTCGCAGGTGAAAGACCAGGCCAAACCGGTGGCCGTAGCCAAGGCCGAAGCCGATGCCGGCGGCAAGTGGTGGTGGCCGTTCGGTGGTACCGACCAGAGCACCAGCAAAGCCGTGCCGATGCCTGATCCGAAAGTCACCCAGGCCTGGCTCGATGACTACGAACCACGCCTGCGTGAAGCCATCAAGGGCAGCAACCTGCAACTCGAACGCCGCGAAAACGTGTTGGTGGTGACGGCACCGGTCGAAGGTACATTCAACCCTGACCGTCCGGCGATGCTGCTGCCCGTCACACTCGGTCCGTTCACCCGCGTAGCCAAAATCCTGGAAGTTGATTCCAAGACTGCCGTGCTGGTGCTCGGGCACAGCGATACCTCGGGTGCCGCGCCGGCCAACGTGAAGCTCAGCCAGGAACGCGCGCAATCGATCGCAGCGATCTTCCGCCTCAGCGGTCTGCAGCGTGATCGCCTGATGTTGCGTGGCATGGGTGGCAATGCGCCGCGTGCTGCCAACGACAGCGCCGAAGGTCGAGCGTTGAATCGCCGCGTGGAGTTGCTGGTGACTCCACAGAACACCATGGTGGCCTTGCTGAGCAAGTACAACATGCCTGCTCCGGCGCCGGTGACCCTGGTTGCCGCGCAGGACATCAAGCCTGTCGCCAAACCCGTGACTCCGGCTCCGGCTGCCAAAAAGGCCGCGGTTCCAACCGCGAAAAAAGCGCCGGCGAAGAAAGCCCCTGCCAACAAAGCGCCAGCCAAGACTGCGACCCCGGCGAAAAAGACCGCACCAGCCAAGGCCTCCACGGCTGACAAGAAAGTCGCCGCCGCCGATACTGTAAAGAAGTGATTGGTTAACCATAAGGAATGCGCCATGACCCAGGGCCTGGCTGATATGCGTCGTGATTACACCCGTGATGGCCTGGCCGAGGCGCAAGCCCCGGTCGAGCCATTTGCATTGTTCCACCGGTGGTTCGCCGATGCGGTGAAAACCGAACAGGCACCGGTGGAGGCCAATGCCATGACGTTGGCGACGGTGGATCAGGACGGTCGGCCGCATTGCCGCATTCTGCTGCTCAAGGGCCTGGACGAGCAGGGTTTCACCTTCTTCACCAACTACGACAGCGCCAAGGGCCAGCACCTGGCTGCGAACCCGTTCGCGGCCATGACTTTTTTCTGGCCGGCCCTGGAGCGTCAGGTGCGAATTGAAGGTCGGGTGGTGAAGGTCACCCCTGAAGAATCCGACGCCTATTTTCAGGTTCGCCCGCTGGGCAGCCGTCTGGGGGCCTGGGCATCGCCGCAAAGCCGGGTGATTGCCGATCGGGGTGAGCTGGAAGCACTGCTCAAGAACACCGAGCAACGATTCAGCGACACTCAGCCCCACTGCCCTGAGCACTGGGGCGGTTACCGTTTGCTCCCGGAGCGTATCGAGTTCTGGCAGGGGCGCTCGAGTCGCCTGCATGACCGTCTCAATTACCGCCAACAGGGCGCCGACTGGATTCTTGAACGCCTGGCACCCTGAACAGTCTACTGATCGGGGTAGCCTGCCGCTGCGGTCTCCAGCCACTTTGACAGGTCCCGACGCTTGATTTTCTGCGCTTGGGCGTTGGCCAGTTGTTCGAGCATGTAGTCTCTTTTGCGCTCGTCTTTGCCTGCCAGCGACAACGCCAGGTCGCGGTCCATCCAGCGTTTGATCCGTACGTACAACCACCAGTGGAAGTACAGACCGGCGGCGGTAGTGACGACAATGATAAAGTAATCCATGGAAATCCTGTGTCGGTAGCGCAGCGTCCGGATATGCAGCTACCTTGTGTCGGGTTCATGAAGCGCCTGTATGGCGCCTGAATCAAAGCACGATTATCCGGGGCGCGCCGTGACAGGCGTCAAGCTGCGGGGTTTAATGAACACCTGTTATTTTGGAGTTGATGTTATGCGTAAGTCTGTTCTGCTGGTTGCTTCCTTTTCCACCATGGCGATGTTGCTCACTGGTTGCCAATCGAGCCTGACCGGTGACTCCTACTCCCGTGACGAAGCCCGTCGTGTGCAGACCATCCGCATGGGCACCATCGAAGCCTTGCGTCCGGTGAAGATCGAGGGCACCAAGACCCCGATCGGTGGCGCGGCAGGCGCGGTCGTCGGCGGCGTGGGCGGCAGCAGCGTCGGTGGGGGTACCGGAAGCATCGTGGCTGCGGTCATCGGCGCCGTGGCGGGTGGCCTGATCGGTTCTGCCGCCGAAGAAGGCCTGACCCGCACCCAGGGCGTGGAGATCACCGTTCGCGAAGACGACGGCAGCATGCGCGCCTACGTGCAACAGGTTCAGGAAAACGAAGTGTTCCGTGTTGGCGAACGTGTGCGTATTTCGACCGTCGATGGAACCAGCCGCGTTTCCCACTAAAACCCAAAACGGCTAAAAGAAAACCCCGATCAGGTGACTGGTCGGGGTTCTTTGTTTGTGGAACCATTGCTTCGGTTTCTGTTCTCCAGCTGAGCTGGAATAAGAAGACTGGATGGTGAAGTTTATCTCCCTGTATTTCCTCTACGGATAGGCGGCCCAAAAAATGGATTATTGCCGTTAACAAAAGCGGCAGGGGTAGCTGCGGGACGGATTTTGAAAGAGTCTATCAATAGGCACTAATGTTCAGATATACACCATCCAGTAGCTCGGGCACGGTTTTTCCCTCATAGGCGTTTATCCGGTTGTACTATCAGTTCTGATAGTGGCGGGCGTTGGAAAGTTGAGCGATAGTAAGTACTAATTCAATTGACTGATGGGGTGCTCACCCATGCAATCCCAACTTGAAACCCTGCTCTGTCGCTATGAGTACGATCCGCTGGATCGTCTTGGTGTATGTACGCCATTCGGGCAGTCCAGCACCCTGCGATTTTATCTAAAGGATCGACTGTCTACCGAAATCGAGTACGCAGTGCATCGCTCGATTTTTCAGAATGATGATCAGGTGCTCGCGCAATACATGTATCACGGTGGAGTAGCCGGCACCATTTTGTTCGCCACTGATCTGCAGCATTCGGTGTTGAACGTACTCGAAGCGGGACGCCAACCAGAATCTCTCGTCTACACTCCCTATGGCCATCGTCCATTAGACGGCGGATTGCTCAGTTTGCTTGGTTTCAACGGGGAAAGGACTGATCCGGTGACCGGACATTATTTGTTGGGGAATGGTTATCGAGCGTTTAACCCGGTATTGATGCGATTCAATAGCCCGGACAATTTAAGTCCGTTTGGCAAGGGCGGGTTGAATGCATATGCTTATTGTACGGGGGATCCAGTGAATTACGAGGATCGTTCAGGGCATACACCTGGTTTCCTGAAGTCTTTCTTAAGAGGCTTAGGCGTTATGAGAAAACCTAGGCCTATGGGGAATGTAGTGCAACGAAATGTTATCGGTGAGCGCTCTACGAGTTCCGATGCAAATTCAAATAAACCTTCTTTGAGCCCTGTTGGGGTGACTCCGGATTTTAAAGGATTCGGCCCTCCAGAAGTCAATTTAACTTTTCAGAACTCATCCTTTAACAATGCCCCAAAAACAATGCCTATCAACGTCAGGGTTACAAACGAGTCGAAACGCACTCTTTACGTCGTTGATATAAAACCGGAGCAAATGGTCGAGATTAAAGCCTTCATGCGCGTACGCAAGGGTTCAGAGCTTAAACTTTCAACTCAGTCAGCCGCTATTAGAGGAATCACAGGTCTGGATCCCCTTCCAGATGGCGAATACTATCGATTCCCTAACTCTAGAGAAGTGCTGACGGTATGGCCAGATGGGAGTCGAACCTAGTAAGGATTTTTAATCTGGGCAGTGGATTCTACAGTTAAAACGTCCGTCGCTTTTCCGCCGGTAGCCCCTAATGAAGGGGCCACCGATGTTAACGAAATCTGGAGGATCAGCGACGCAGGGTGCATCTTGAATGATGCTCGGGCTGTTGATGTTTATCTGACCGGCGTGCTCTTACGACTCGCCATCGCCGTCACCGCATAACCGATCAGGGCGGCCAACAGCGATCCGGTCAGGATCCCCATCCGATCCATCCCGGCGTAATCGCTGACGCCCGGTTCGAAGGCCAGAGAACCGACAAACAGGCTCATGGTGAAGCCGATGCCGCAAAGGATTGCCACACCCAGTACCTGGCCCCAGTTGGCACCCTGGGGCAGGGCGGCGATGCCGATTTTCACTGCCAGCCAGGTCAGGCCGAACACGCCAATGGTCTTGCCCAGCAGCAGGCCAACCGCAATGCCCATCGGCACATCGTGGGTAAAGCTGTCGACGGTGACGCCGCTCAGGGACAGGCCGGCGTTAGCGAAGGCGAACAGTGGCAGGATGCCGTAGGCAACCCAGGGGTGCAGGCCATGCTCAAGGGTGAGTAATGGTGACGTCTCGGCATTTCTGGTGCGCAGCGGAATGCAGAAGGCCAGGGTCACGCCGGCCAGCGTGGCGTGTACACCGCTCTTGAGTACGCAGACCCACAGGATCAAGCCGATGATCATATAGGGTCCGAGTTTCACCACGCCCAGGCGATTCATGGCGATCAGCGCCGCGATACAGGCCGCCGCCAGCGCCAGGGACAGGGTCGACAACGAGCCGGAGTAGAAGATCGCAATGATGACGATCGCGCCGAGGTCGTCGATGATCGCCAGGGTCATCAGGAACAGTTTCAGCGAAGCCGGAACACGTTTACCCAGCAGCGCCAGTACGCCGAGGGCGAAGGCAATGTCGGTGGCGGTAGGGATCGCCCAACCGTTCAGGGCTGGCGGGTTGTCGCGATTGAGGTACCAGTAGATCAACGCGGGCACCACCATGCCGCCAATGGCCGCCGCGCCGGGCAGGACAATCTGCGACGGTTGGGACAGTTGGCCGTCGAGTACTTCGCGCTTCACTTCCAGGCCGATCAGCAGGAAGAACAGCGCCATCAGTCCGTCGTTGATCCATAGCAGCAACGGCTTGGCGATTTTCAGTGCGCCGATCTGTGCCACCACCGGGGTGTCGAGCAGGCCGCTGTAAAGCCACGACAGTGACGAGTTGTTGATGATCAGGGCCAGAACGGCGGCAGCGATCAGCAATAGACCGCTGGCAGCTTCCATCTGAAAGAAGCGCGTGAAAGTGCTACGCAGAGGCAAGGTCGCTCTCCATCTGTGAATTCAAAAGGTGGCACACCCTAACCCGTACCGTTAGTTGTTAAAACAAAAGTTATATTCTTTTTTGTTATATGCCGTTACAACGCGATTGCTTGGCACGAATCTGAGCCTAGCAGTTGCCGGACGTATTGAACCTCAGCTGTACCTGTGCCGGATGCAGGATTATTCCTAAACTTGCTGGCTGAGCCGTGTGACCCGTTCAACTCTTGCCTGAATCAGAGAAACCATCATGAGCGACAACCGACAGTGGTCGCGCGAAGCGATCCGGATTATCGAAGCCGATTTCCAGCGCAGCGCCGACACCCACCTGATCCCCTTGCCGCTGCCGGGTTTTGCGGGCATCGAGTTGTACTTCAAGGATGAGTCCAGTCATCCCACCGGCAGCCTCAAGCATCGGCTGGCGCGTTCGTTGTTTCTCTATGCCTTGTGTAACGGCTGGCTCAAGCCCGGTGCGCCGGTGATTGAAGCGTCCAGTGGTTCGACGGCGATTTCCGAGGCGTACTTCGCCCGCATGCTCGGTTTGCCGTTCATTGCAGTGATGCCAGCGACCACGTCCAAAGAGAAGATCGCGCAAATTGCGTTTTATGGCGGCCAATGTCATCTGGTCGACGATCCGACCCGGATCTACGCCGAGTCCGAGCGCCTGGCTCGCGAGCACGACGGTCATTTCATCGACCAGTTCACCTATGCCGAGCGCGCCACCGACTGGCGGGCGAACAACAACATCGCCGAGTCTATCTTTCAGCAGATGCGTTTCGAGCAGCACCCCGAGCCGAGCTGGCTGATTTCCAGCCCCGGCACCGGTGGCACCACGGCCACGCTGGGGCGTTACGTGCGTTATCGCCAGCATGGCACCCGGGTGTTGTGTGCCGACGCCGAGCGCTCGGTTTTTTTTGATTACTACAGGACGGGTGATGCCACTCTGCGTCTGGACCACGGTTCGCGCATTGAAGGGATTGGCCGGCCGCGAGTGGAAGCTTCGTTCCTGCCCAAGGTGATCGACGCGATGGTCAAGGTGCCGGACGCCTTGTCACTGGCGGCCATGCATTATCTGGCGCAGCGTCTGGGGCGGCACGTGGGTGGGTCGAGCGGAACCAACCTGATCGGCGCCTTGATGGCCGCGCAGCATATGGCGCAGGCGGGGGAGAAGGGCTCGATGGTGGCGATTTTGTGCGACAGCGGCGAGCGCTATGCCACGACCTATTACGATCAGGATTGGCTCAAGGCCCAGGGGTATGAGTTGAGTGGCTTGATCGATGCGGTGGCGGCGACGGTGGAGCGTGGTGAGCCGCTGCCGGCTTCGGTTTTGCGCGCCAATATCTGATTTCAGACACTGAAGTCCCCTGTAGGAGCGAGCATGCTCGCGAAGGTCGTCAACGATATCGCGGGTATGCTGGATAAACGCGGTGACCTATGGTTTTTCGCGAGCATGCTCGCTCCTACAGGGGGATTGTGTCGTTTCAGGTATCAGGCTTCCAGGCCCAGGATATCGCGAGCCACGGCTTCAGCAATCCTGATCCCGTCTACCCCCGCCGACAGAATCCCACCGGCATAACCCGCGCCTTCACCGGCCGGGAACAAGCCTTTCACGTTCAGGCTCTGCATCGTGTCGTTGCGGGTAATGCGCAACGGTGACGAGGTGCGGGTTTCGATTCCGGTCAACACCGCGTCGTGCAGCGAGTAACCACGAATCTGCTTCTCGAACGCCGGCAAGGCTTCGCGAATCGCTTCGATGGCGAAGTCCGGCAAGGCCAGGGCCAGATCACCCAGGGCAACGCCCGGCTTGTAAGACGGCTCCACGCTGCCCAGTTCGGTGGAGGGCTTGCCGGCGATGAAGTCGCCAACCAGTTGCGCCGGCGCTTCGTAGTTGCTGCCGCCCAGTACGAAGGCGTGGGACTCCAGGCGTTCCTGCAATTCGATACCGGCCAATGGACCGCCCGGATAGTCGACTTCCGGAGTGATGCCGACGACGATGCCGGAGTTGGCGTTGCGTTCGTTACGCGAATACTGGCTCATGCCGTTGGTGACCACACGGTTCGGCTCGGAGGTCGCGGCCACCACTGTGCCGCCCGGGCACATGCAGAAGCTGTAGACCGAACGGCCATTTTTAGCGTGGTGCACCAGTTTGTAATCGGCGGCGCCGAGCTTCGGGTGGCCGGCGTATTTGCCCAGCCGCGCGCGGTCGATCAGCGACTGCGGGTGCTCGATGCGGAAACCTACCGAGAACGGCTTGGCTTCCATGTACACACCACGGCCGTGGAGCATGCGGAAAGTATCGCGGGCGCTGTGGCCGAGGGCCAGAATCACGTGCTTCGAGTGGATCTGCTCGCCGCCATTGAGTTCGACGCCGACCAGTTGGCCGTCCTCGATCAATACATCGGTGACGCGCTGCTGGAAGCGCACTTCGCCGCCCAGCGCGCGAATCTGCTCACGCATGTTTTCCACAACGCCGGTCAGGCGGAACGTACCGATGTGCGGTTTGCTGACGTAGAGGATTTCTTCCGGCGCGCCGGCCTTGACGAACTCGTGCAGGACTTTGCGGCCGAGGAATTTCGGGTCCTTGATCTGGCTGTAGAGCTTGCCGTCGGAGAAGGTCCCGGCGCCACCTTCACCGAACTGCACGTTGGACTCGGGGTTGAGCACGCTTTTACGCCACAGGCCCCAGGTGTCCTTGGTGCGCTGGCGCACTTCGGTGCCGCGCTCGAGGATGATCGGCTTGAAGCCCATTTGCGCGAGCAGCAGCCCGGCGAAAATCCCGCACGGGCCGAAGCCGACGACGATCGGGCGTGCACTCAGGTCGGTCGGCGCCTGGCCGACCATTTTATAACTGACATCCGGCGCCACGTTGACGTTACGGTCATCGGCGAACGTGTGCAGCACCGCCGCCTCATCGCGAACATTGAGGTCGATGGTGTAGATGAAGCACAGCTCGGAGGACTTTTTACGCGCATCGTAGCTGCGCTTGAACAAGGTGAAATCGAGCAGGTCATCGCTGGCGATTCCCAGGCGCTGCACGATGGCAGGGCGCAGGTCTTCTTCGGGATGGTCGATCGGCAACTTGAGTTCGGTGATTCGTAACATGGCGGGATCCGGTTCGCGGGGCGCACAACTGCGCCAGGGCGTTTGTAGCCCGCGATTATAAGCCTCAATGGCGCAGTCCAGTGAGGCAAAAACCGCATCTCGTCGAATCAGTCGTCACGCGCGCCGCCGAAATGCCCGCAGCCACGCTGCACCTGACCGTCAATGCGCAGTTCGGCAGTCATGTGCTGGATGCTGCCGTTACTGTCGACGCAACGTTGCGGCGCGACCCACAGTTCAATGCGCTGGTTGTTGGCTTCGCTGCTGAGATTGAAGCGGCCATCGCCCAGTTGCTCTTCGACATAGGGCAGCGCCAGGGGTTTCTGGCCGGCGCGCTCGATGATCATGCCCTTGCCGCTGACTTTCACGCTCCATTCGGGTTTGTGGCCAGCAGCGCGCAGGATCAGCAGCTTGAAGTCGGGATCGTTGCACGCGGTTCCCGAGCGCTCGACCCGATACAACTTTTCCAGGTCCAGACGGCCTTCCACTAAGCGCCCACGCACGTCGGCGAACAGATTGCCCTTGGCATCGGCGAGGGTCGCCGCTTCCTGCAGGACACTGGTGCCACCGCTGTCGTTGACCGTGTAACGCGCCGGCTGGTTGCATGGCTGGAACATCAGTTGGCCGTCTACCGCAGTCAGCTGGCCCTGCATGCGGGTCTGACCGGTATGGGAGGCGCTCTGCCGGTCTGTATCGAACAATTGGCAAGCGGCGAACAGCGGAAGCAGGGCAACGAGGACTAAGGAACGGGCAACACGCATCTTGGGGTCTCCTGACAGGTGCCGCCACGTTACTCAGCCTTACCGCTCATCACAACCCATGGCCGGCAATTGTCATGGACCGAGCTGCGGCACAAGTAACATTCGCTTTTACTTCAACTACAAGGTTGCAGGGCTATGCGTCTAACCTTGTTGGTCATCTGTTTGCGGGAGGTGTTATGAGGGGATCAGCCAAAGCTCTGTGGGTGGCGCTGGGGATGATGGGGGCGCTGCACTGCCTGGCAGCTGAGATCGCCATGTCATCCGCGTCGGACTTTACTGAGATAAGCGTGGATCTCAAGGGGGCCCATGATCCCGATTTCATCATTCTTCGAGTCACGCTCAGCCCTGATGCGCAACACCGCATGGCGCAGGTAACGCGGGAGAACCTGCATCAGCCCCTGAAACTTTTTATCGACTCAATGCTGGTGTCGACCACGACTATTCAATCGGCCCTAGAAGGCCCCGCTCTGATGGTCGTTTTGCCGCCCGAAACAGCCCGTAACCTGTTGCCCAGGCTGCTGGAACCATCACCACGGTAAGGCGGCGCCGGGCCAGCGCCGCACATTGAACCTCTTCAGCCTACATGGAATGTCTGGCCGGTCTGCAGGCCTTCCACACTCTTGGCGTAGGCCAACGCCACATCCGCCGCAGGAACCGGTTTGAAACCACGGAAGTAGGGTGCGTATTTGCCCATGGCCTCGACGAGGACATTCGGACTGATCGAGTTCACCCGCAGGCCGCGTGGCAGTTCGATGGCGGCGGCGCGGACGAAGCTGTCCAGTGCGCCGTTGACCAGTGCTGCCGAGGCTCCGCTGAAAATTGGGTCGTGGCTGAGTACGCCAGTGGTGAATGTGAAGGATGCATTGTCGTTGGCGAATTCGCGACCGATCAGCAGCAGGTTGACCTGCCCCATCAACTTGTCCTTCAGCCCCAGGGCAAAACTCTCATCAGACATTTCGCTCAACGGCGCGAAGGTCACGTTACCGGCGGCGCATACTAGCGCATCGAACTTGCCGGTTTTTTCGAATAGTTTGCGAATCGACGTGCTGTCGCTGATGTCCACCTGAAAATCACCGCTGGTACGGCCGATACGAATGATTTCGTGGCGTTGGGACAATTCCTTGTCCACGGCTGAGCCGATGGTGCCGCCTGCGCCGATCAAAAGAATTTTCATGGGTGCTGATACTCGTGTGGGTTGAACGAGTCTTCAGTCTAAGGTGGTTTTTTCTCGAGATAAGCGCACTAATAGGCAACCTTTGGTTTTCAAATGGAAACAATCCGTGAGCGAGATGGATGACCTGGCGGCCTTTGCCGTGTTGATCGAAGCGGGAAGTTTTACCTTGGCAGCCCAGCAACTGGGTTGCAGCAAAGGCCAGTTATCCAAGCGCATCAGTCAGCTGGAAACACAGTTTGGCGTGGTCCTGCTGCAACGCACCACCCGGCGCTTGAGCCTGACGGCCGCGGGTGCGGCGCTGTTGCCCCAGGCTCAGGCACTGGTCGTACAAGTAGAGCGGGCACGTCAGGCTCTGGCGCGTTTGAAGGACGACATGGCCGGCCCGGTGCGTATGACGGTTCCGGTATCTTTGGGCGAAACCTTCTTCGATGGCCTGCTGCTGGAGTTTTCAGCCAGGTACCCCGAAGTGCAGATCGAGCTGGAGCTCAACAACAGCTATCGCGAACTGTCCCGCGACGGCTTCGATCTGGCGATACGTTCTGACGTGGCCATCGACCAGCGCCTGGTGGCGCGTCCGTTGCTGGCCTGGCACGAAATGACCTGCGCCAGCCCGGCCTATCTGGAGCAGTATGGCGAACCACAGACACCCCAGGCGCTGGCCGAGCATCGCTGCCTGCTTAACAGCCATTACAGTGGTCGTGAAGAGTGGTTGTATCACCAGCAACACGAATTGTTGCGAGTGCCGGTGTCGGGGCCGTTTGCCAGCAACCATTACAACCTGCTGAAAAAAGCCGCGTTGGCCGGAGCCGGTATCGCGCGCCTGCCATCCTATTGCCTGTCGGCGGAGTTGGCTGACGGGCGGTTACGCTGGCTCCTGCGCGATTATCAGACCCGCAGCATGCCGATGTACCTGGTGCACCCGTATCAGGGCGGTTTGCCCAAGCGCACGCAGGTGCTGGCGGACTATTTGATCGGCTGGTTCAAACGCAGTGGCGAGGCGCTGGACAGGCTTTGAGCCATCACCTCGACCTTGTGGGAGCGGGCTTGCTCGCGAAGGCGGCGAATCAGTCGACTCATTTGTTGAACGATAAATCG